>JAADGM010000114.1 GCA_013152375.1 FCB group bacterium
TTGATTTCAGAAGCGACCGGTAGGTATAAAAGTTTTTCCCGCCGTTGAACAAAACACCGCTGATCCCGAGGGAAGCTGAATTGTTCTGAGAGACTGCGCCAGTGGTCTCAATGGGGACCGGTGAGTACTCAAAGGTCAGCGTGTTATCGGTCACCGAATAACTTTTACCGGCAGTGAGTTGTAATTGCGGCAGAAGACCGGCGTTCCCGAGTGTGGCGTTATTCCCGGCGATGGCCGTATTGTTCAAAGCAATTTTGATGTCATGATTGTTTTCCAGCGCGAAAGATACAGCACTCTCCAGAGACATTACATCTTGCGCCAGTATCAAACCGGCCATTGCGCTTAGCAGTATTGTATTTTTAAGAAGTAAGGTTATTCTATTCATTTTCAAATCTCCACTCTCTAACTGCAGGTTCTACAGATTCCCGACTTAATTTGGTATATCCGAATATTCTCGGCGTGTAATATTTGATATCGTTCAGGAGTATCAGCGATACTGGCAGTACAATGAGAGTTACGGTTGTCGAAACGAGAAGTCCATAAGCCACGGTGATAGCCATAGGGATCAGAAACTGAGCCTGAAGACTGGTCTCAAGGATCAGGGGCGCGAGTCCGGCAACGGTGGTTACTGAGGTGAGAATGATGGGTCTGAACCGTGACAGTCCGGCCCTGACCACCGCCTCCCTGAACGAAATCCCGGCTTTTAATAGTTGATTCATGGAAGTGATCAGCACGAGAGAGTCATTTACCATGATCCCAAGCAGGGCAATAATCCCGAACATTGACATGATGGAGATGGGAATACCATGGATCATATGTCCTATCGCTACGCCGATAAATCCGAAGGGTACCATCCCGAAAACCACAATCGCCTGAGTAAAGGCTCTGAATGTCAAAACTATGATGATGAACATGATGATGAGGATGATGGGAATGACGATCTTCGCGGAGGCTGCCGTTTTAGCAGTATCATGGCTCTGTCCTTCAAATCCGATTTCAATATCGGGGTACCTCTCTTCAATTGGCGGGAGGATCTCATTTCGAATTCCGGCCAGCACATCTGTGAGGGATTCCTTAGGATTATTCATGTCAGCCGTGATGAGTATCTGGCGTTTGCCATCGAGGTGATCAATATTCAGAGTTCCCCTTTCGATCTCAAAATTTGCTATATCCTTTAAATTGAACTCTCTGCCGTCTTTCAGACGAATGCGCATATTTTCCAGGTTGCCCAGAGATGTGCGCTCCTGTTCAGCATACCGCACCCATACTTTCACTTCGTCCAGTCCGCGCTGAAGCCGCTGAACTTCCGTACCAAAAAAACCCTGACGGATTCCCGCGATGACATCCTGGAGCGAAATCCCCAACAAATAGGATTTATCTTTCAGTGTAATATTCACTTCTTTCAGGCCGGGCAGATTTGTGTCTGCCACGTTTTTAAGCGATGTCAGGTCTTCCAGAGCGTTCCTCACCTCCTGCTTGGCAGCGTAGAGCTGGGTAAAGTCGTCACCCTGCAGCGAAAGGGATACCGCTTTGCCGAAATGTCCCCCCATCCCGAAGCTGAGATTCACCACACCGGGAATCCGGCCGCTTTTTTTCCGGATCAGATTATTCAGTTGAAAGCTCTCGATTCCACGCTTATCACCGGGCAAAAGGGCGATACTGAGCTTTCCCTGGTTGGTCTGGGGTCCGACCTGCTTCATGATATTCCGGATGACGTTTTCCCCATCCGTGCGCTTTTCTACCAAATCCCGGTTGACGGCCAGGGCGGCCGCTTCCAATCTGTCAAGCACACCTTCGGTAACTGCAGCCGGTGTTCCGCTGCCCATTTCTACGGTAATGGTTATATCATCTCTGTCGATATAGGGAAAGAAGGTTGTTTTAAGGATGCCTCCCCGAATAGCCCCAAAGGCAAGGATCAGCAAACTTACGGCA
The DNA here is from genome assembly GCA_013152375.1 of FCB group bacterium. Lineage (GTDB taxonomy): Bacteria > Fidelibacterota > Marinisomatia > SCGC-AAA003-L08 > JACNLC01 > JAADGM01. Next base: position 1,933 of record JAADGM010000114.1, read on the forward strand.
ACAGAAAAAACTATTGTCTTGTGGGTCAGGGCTGTTTTCAAAACCGGTCTGTAAAGCTTGTCGCGCATCCAGAACATGAAGCCATTCATTTTTCTTTCGAAGACGGATTTTTTAGCATCTTTCCGCATTGCTCTGGAATGGGCTATGTGAGCCGGCAGGATGAAAGCGCCTTCCATTAGTGAGAACAGTAATGTGGCAATCACCACAAAAGCCATGTCGCTCATAAATTCGCCCATACGGCCATCCAGGAAAAAAAATACGGAGAAGGCTACCACTGTGGTGAGAACGCCGGAGACAACCGCCGGAAGAACCTTTACGCTTCCCTCGAGGGCCGCTTTTACCGTCGGAATGCCCTTTTCATGTTCCTGATAGATGCTTTCACCGATGACGATGCCGTCATCCACCAGCATCCCAACGACCAGGATCATGCCAAAGAGTGACATCATATTAATTGTAATTCCTGCCAGGCTGCCTACCAGAAACATACCCATAAAGGCTACCGGCAGCCCCAGGGCAACCCAGAATCCCAACCTGGGATTGAGAAACAAAGCCAGGAATAACACCACGAAGATAGCACCGTAGCTTCCGTTCTTTACCAATAACCCGATCCTCTGTTTCAGGATTTTAGCACCATCGCGGACTAAGGTAAGTTTAATATCTTCATGTTCGGCGTTGAATTCTTCCATGTATGCGCCGACGAGATTTGAGACGGTAATGAGGTCCTCTGTTTTAGTATTATTCACAGTGATGCGGACCGTTCTTTTTCCGTTAAGGTAGGTTCGATCAGGAGAATCTGCCCACTGGTCCCGGATAACCGCCACATCCTTAAGGCGTACGATCCTGCCGTCTGCTGTGGCCTTAAGAATGATATCTTCCAATTCGTCGCCATAATATTTTTTTGACAGCGCCCTGATCAGGAGTTCTTCTTTTTTCCCCTTGACTTTGCCGCCTGTCATATTCAGATTTGCCTGCTGTACAGCCCGTTTGACCTGGTCGAAGGTCAGGTTGTAGGCCCGCAACCGCTCTTCCTTAAGGCTGATCTCAATCTCTTCATCCGGGAAACCGGCCAGGCTGATTTTAGAAATACCGTCAATCGCCAGAAGGTCGGATTCAATTTTTCGGGCAGTCTTTTTAAGCGTCTTAAGATCCGTATCTCCACTGACGGCAAAATCAACCACAAAGGTCAATCCTTCAGTCTTAAAAATTACCGGAGGTTCCATTCCAACCGGGAAGGAATTGATCCGATCCACTGCATTTTTAATGTCCGCGAGAACACGGTCACTGTCGTAATGCTTGAGAACCTCTATTTGGATCGTGGCAAAATTTTCACTGGATTTTGAGGTTACCCGGTCAATCCCGGACAGACCTTTTAAGTTGTCCTCAATTTTTAAAACTACTCCCTCTTCCATCTCTTCCGGGGATGCACCCGGGTAAGTGACCTGGATCGTCGCATTCCGATCTTCACTGACCGGGAAAAAGGTGGTTTTCATCGATTTCAGGCCAAACCATCCGAAAATGA
>JAADGM010000025.1 GCA_013152375.1 FCB group bacterium
TCACAGGACTCGATCCGGCAGTCAAAAAGATATTTGACAGGTTGAAATTGTAGGTCACAATATCAACATCACTGTCATAATAAATTGTAATCTCCCCTGTATCGCCGTTACAGGTCAAATCCTGAAAATAAATGGAAACTTCACCGAAGGCCGTGGGGTCGGCACAATCCGGCACGTAGGGTACGGGCGCCGTATCGGGACAATAGTAGGTCTCCGTGCCGGGCGCACCCAGGCCGTCACCATCGTAGTCAACACAATGTTCAAAATACCAGTCCCCGCAATTGGCTGAAAAGCCGCCCGCATCTCCAAAGCAGCCGGAACAGTCATAAGGATTATATACATCGACACACCCTTCAATTCCCACATTCAGGGTGACAATATCCCGGTTTGTACCGTAATAGGCAACGGGGTTCTCCATACACACATTCAACACCTGGATGGGGTCAAAGTTAGCACTGTACGCAAAATACACCGTCGCTATCACGCCGGTTCCGGCAGGCAGATTACCAAACGGGTCCCAGGCAATGTAGCCGTTACTGGTATTATACGTGATCGGAACTCCCTCATTATTGACGGCGGAATCAATGGTCACTCCCGTCACATTAAAGTGGATATGGGCCACATCGGTACCGCCGTTGATCGTACTGTCATACAGAATGTCGAAGGATCCCAAAGTCGGATCGCTTGTATTGATATTATCAATGCTTATCATCACATCGTATGGTGGATCTCCCTGGGCAAACGAAAATGCCACGACAAAAGGTAGGATCACCAGCATTGTTTTAAGTAATGATTTTAACTTCATATTACCCCTTTTTGTTATTTGGTTTTAAAGATACTTGAACAGAGATAAGCGCAGTATATCCGACTCCACCCTTGGGACGGATGTTGCTGCCGGAAGTCCTGAACTGAAGTGTTATCTCTCTAAAATTTGGTTTGTGACAGTAATTACACACAATCTTATATCATAATTATTAACTTTCCCGTCCTGTAATTCATGAAAGAGATTTGAATTACTATAGCTGAATTTACTCTCTCAACTCACTATTAATAAATAAAAAAATGTTGAAAATGATAATTTCTGATATTTTTTTTACCGTGGGGTTCAAATCTGCCAGTTGAAGAGGGACAATTTCCGATTTATACCCCTAATTCCCCGGCCCGTCGGCAGATGAAATATAGTGATTTCTCACTTTAATTTAAAACACACAGATAAAACTCTAAATAACCATTGTTTCATAAATTGACGAAGGCTTAACCTATATAAAATTAACCGGAGCTGAAAATGACATCTTTTACGAAAGAAGTGTGGCTGAACATAGCCGGGCGTATGGAATTCGTCAATATCACCACCGAAGTGGAAAATGCCCTAAAAGAAAGTGGTATCAGAGAAGGACTCTGCCTTGTGAATGCAATGCACATTACCGCATCCGTGTTTATCAACGATGATGAATCCGGACTGCATGCCGATTATAAACGCTGGCTGGAAGATCTCGCGCCGCATGAACCCCTATCCCGCTACCGGCATAACCGTACCGGTGAAGATAACGGCGATGCTCACCACAAACGTCAGATCATGGGGCGTGAAGTCGTCGTGGCGGTCACCGACGGCAAACTGCACTTTGGTCCATGGGAACAGATTTTCTATGGGGAATTCGACGGACGCCGCCGCAAGCGGGTGCTGATCAAGATCATCGGCGAATAACACCAGTAAAAATTAAATTTGCCGGGTTTATTTCAGAAGCGTCACGGACCGGCTCTCCGTTTCACCGCCGGCAGAAAGACGGATGATATAAGTGCCGCTGGGCAGACCGGCTGCATTCCAGTGCAGAACATGCTCTCCGGCCGACAGCTCTCCGCTTAAGAGATTTCGTGCCAGTTTCCCCTGCAGGTCGAAAGCGTCTATCCTAACCGGACTCCTAAACGGCAGGGAATATGAAATTGTCGTTATGGGATTGAACGGATTGGGGAAAGCCGGCGAAAGTGCAAATCGTAAGGGAGGAAGGCTCAGGTCTGTGTCAAGTGCATTTCCGATGGAAATAGTAATATTATCAAGTGCAAATTCATCCCGATAGCCAGTCCCGTCCACATCGGCTCCCGTCCATTTCAGATAAAATGAACCTCCGTTAAGAACCTGGAAATTGCTGATCCAAACCTGGCGGGCATTCGGTACCCAGGCGGGTAATGCGTCGGACGGAGCAGCCGAAGTACAGTCTAAAGCCGGAACCTGGGTATAAGTGAGGTCATCTGCTGAATAAGAAAAATTGAATGAATTTGATCTTTCCTGATCATTATAGACATAGACATCATAAGAAAGAGTAAAATGAGTTGCAGTATTCCCGGTATTATTTGTCACTTTGAGGATGAAGTCCCCGGGGCTGAAATCAGATCCAATTGGCTGTACCCCAAGAGCAAAGTCGCCTGTATTGACTTCGAAGGCATATAACCCTCCGGTACCAACATGTCCTGTACTGGTTCCACGGGCAAAATCACCTGCCGTGTCGGTTCCGCCCCAGGCCAGGCTGCCATCTGATAAACCCGTGGCGATTATGCCATCTGTATCGATCTGACCAGCTGACGGAACAGGCTGAAATCCGGAACCGTTAAAAGGACCATTGACAACCCCTCCTATGACCGAGTCAAAATCAATGGTATAAGTTACCGGATCCACTGCCGTAATAGACAGCTGACAGAATATACAAGTTACAAAAAAAAGATATGGCAATAGTTTCTTCATGATCTTCAAAACGGATTCAACTATGATATCAATAAGCTGTAAGCGGCAGTGTAGATCAGGAAGCGGCTGGTACCCGGGAGCAATCGTGAAGATGGACAAATCAGATCGAATTCTGCTGAAATCCTCACCGGAAATTATCAGTAACATCCCATTTGAGACAAATTCTAATCTGTTACCGGCTTTGTAAGGTCTCGTAAAACCGTCGGGAGACGACCGGACGGATTGTGTTAATTACTGCAGTCTGTCAGCTTCTGATTTTTTTAATTCACCGATATAAAAATAACGATCCCGGATCTCCACCACTGCATGAGCGGATATGGGAAGCACCTGCTCTTCAGGTGTCGGGATGATCCTGATGCGGTGCTTGTTTATCAGGATATCGAGCGGCATATCAAAGCCCTCAATGGTGTTGGTCCAGCGGTAGGTAAAAGTTGAATCCGTTTGCTCATATACCAGTGTGGGCGGAACCCGATCCATCAGATACTGCTGAAAAAAGGGTAAAAAATCCTTTCCCGTTTTGTCATTAACATAGTTGACAAAATCTTCCGTACACACAATAGATTTCGCATTCTCTACCGCAAATCCTTTGAGAATGCTGAAAAACAGGTCGTCATCGTTGATGACGCTCCGCAGAGTGTGCAGAATCCACGCGCCTTTGAAGTACACGTCGTCAAACCCCCAGTAATTAACATTTCTGGGACCTACCATAGGCCGGGCATTGCGGATCGCCCACTTGCGCCTGTTCAGATAATCAGTGGCTATGACCGGACCGAATTTTGCTTCCATGTAAAGAACTTCGGCATAGGTCGCAAAACTTTCCTGAAGCCATACATCCGCACCGTCACAGGCCGTAATGCTGTTACCCCACCACTCGTGTGCGGTTTCGTGCAGAATGATATAATCGACGGAATCATAAGTATTGTAGTATCCCCGGGCCGTGTTTGTAAATTCCTGACCGTAGGCAACACTGGATTGATGCTCCATCCCGGCAAAAGGAGATTCCACCAGTTTATAGCTGTCCTCCCACCACGGGTATTCCCCGAAATAAGATTCATATACGTGCAGAACATCTTTGGCCTGCTTAAAATGTTCCGCAGCCACATCCCGATGGTATTTCAGTACATAATAATCCAGATCATGAATGCCCGAGGCGTTTACCAATGTGTCGGAGATGAGGACGTAGCGGCCTATATTCACGGTCACGTCATAATTATTGATAGGGTTATTCACGCTCCAGTTAAAAGTCTTTTTATCTGCGCCGCTATCCGTTATCTCCAGCAGGCGGCCATTAGAAACACCAAAAAGAGAGTCGGGTACGGTGAGGTGTATCTTCATGCTGTCGGGCTCTTCACTGGGGTGATCCTTATTCGGCCACCAGAGACTGGCGCCCTCACCCTCACAGGCAACCCCGATCCACGGGGCACCATCGGCATCTTTATCCCATACGAAGCCGCCGTCCCAGGGAGGTCTTTTGGCAACGTTGGGGTGCCCTTCATAGTCAATGCGAAAGCGGATGTCCTGTCCGGCTTCCGTTGCCGGAAAATCGATGAATACCGCATTTTTTCTGCGTTCAAAGCTAAGTTCTTCACTCCGGTAAGTAACTTTCAGGATGTCCATATTTTTATACAGATCAACCTGCAGACGGGAGAAATCCTTCACGACATGGGCTGATATCTCGTTGCTCCCGCGAAGGTAGTTTTTACCGGGAATCACCTCTACTGACAGATCATAAAAATATACATCATAACAGGTTCTAAAATCGGTGAGCTCTCCGCGTAATTTGTCTGATAGTTTTACTTTGGGATATTTGGCTGCTTTTTTGGGAACTTTCACACCTCCCCCAAGGTCGAGGAATTTCCGGTTTGAAGGGTACGAACACCTGAATACCAGCATGGAAATGGAGACTATAAACAGCATACCGGTTACGTTTGAGCCCGACTTACGAAATCGATGCAAATACCTGATGAGAGGAATGTTCAATTTATGAGAGGAGTTTTATTTCCCTTTCCAGACGGGAGCTCTCTTCTCGGCAAAAGCCCGGATGGCTTCCTGCCTGTCTTCTATTTTCAGCGTTGATTCATAGGCAGCCTGTTCAATTTTTAAGCCTTGATCCAGGGGCAGGAGCAACCCCCCATCGATGGCTCGTTTTGCGGCCTGCAACCCCAACGGACCATTTTTCAGGAACTCATCCGCCAGTTCAATGGCTGTTTCCAGCAAATCCTCATCGGAAGACAGAAAATCAACGACGCCTTCCTCAAGAGCCTCTTCAGCAGAAAATTTACTGGCGGAAAAGATCCAGTATTTGGCCTTGGCCGGTCCAATGAGCCGGGGCAATCGCTGGGTCCCGCCGGCGCCGGGAATAATACTCAAGCCGGTTTCCGGAAAACCGATTTTACCGGATTCAGCCATGACACGAAAGTCTGTAGCCAGGGTCATCTCGGCACCACCCCCCAGGGCCGCACCGTTGATGGCACTGATGGTGGGGAACGGACAGGAAGCGATCTCATTGAAACACAAATTCATGTCCTGCACCGATTTTACTGCCTCCGTGTCCGACAGACTTTCCTGTTCTTTCAGATCCAGACCGGCACAAAAATGCCTGGCCGATGAAGAGATGATGAGAACCCGTGTCTGTACGTTTGCCTTCACCGTCTTAACTTTCTCGTGAAGACTTGTGACCATGACCCGGGAGAGGGCATTCACCGGCGGGCAATTCAGCGTGATGAATGCCATTCCATCTTCCTGTATCGTCATATTAACCAATTGACTCATCAAAAATCCTCTAAATTATAGTTGCAGAGGGCTGCTCCGCTGATTTCTCCGGAGCAGCCCCCATGATTTCATAGGATCAGCCGAAACTGAATCCTGCCGGCAGTTCAGATGCGTCGGTTCCCTTGACAACCCAGGAAAGATCCAAAATTGTAAATGTCGGATCCTGGGTTTTAAAAATGGGGACCACAGCTTGCCCGATGATCGGGTCTCCCACGGCCAGAGAACCCATCAGGATCGTATCGACGCCGTCAAATTCCACATTGATGAATTTGATGGGTTTCGGAAGTGTATTGAAAGCTCCCGTTCTTTCCGTCACCATGAACGAATGTATTACGGCTGTACTATTTGCCACTTTCGTCAAATCCACAACAGTATTACGGGCGAGACAATCCGGGCAATGAATTCTAAAAGGCATGTAGGTTGTACCAACGTAATCACAGTCCGGATTCTCACATTTTGTCCCCAGCAGCCTGCCGTCTTTCAGCGCTTCAAAGAAAGGAGCCTCACCGCCATAGGTGTGAATGTGAGTAATATCCCGGGGATTGGTCACACCCCAGAGTTTCCCTGATTCATCGTAAATGGGTGTATTTGCATCGATATAATGGAAATGTCCGGATGGCCTATACCGCCCGTTGACAATTTTCACCGTTCCTCTGTCTGCTCTTCCGCTCATTTATGCCCTCCTTTCAAGTTGGTGGTCGGGATGTGATAAAATAGTTGCCGTGACATGGGAGCCGACGCCCGCGTGGCTGATGGCAAGTCCCCTCTTGGCGCCCACAACCTGCAGATTTTTCCAATCTGCGGGTTTTTCCCGGCCGAATGCCTGCCATTTCTTTTCGTCGCCGTGCATTTCCGCCCAGCGATTCCAGATGTGCTGAGCAACTTCAATCACCTGCATGATCCCCGTCGCGCCGACCGCGTGCATATTACCAATGAGACCACCGGAAAGATTAGCCGGCAATTTCCCCGGCTCTCCCGTATGGGGATTTGTATGATAACAGTCCCCGGATTCTACATAATCCCGTCCTTCTCCATAGGGTCTGATCCCGATATCTTCATAAGTCTGAATATCGCTGATGGTAAATGCATCATGTAATTCCACAAGATCCAAATCTTCGGTGGGATCGACCACTCCGGCCATCCGATAAGCATAGTAGGCCGCCATGCGGGCAGCCAGAAAACCGGTAAAACCGGGATACCGGTCACCGCCCGGGAATCTCTCCCCAAGGTCTTTGTACTGATCGGAGGATTCGTTTGGCAGGAGCGGGATCTCCATATCCCGCCTGTCTGCGGGACGTAATGTATGACTGCCGGCAGCAACATCAATGCGCAATGGCGTATCTGTGAGTTTGAAGGCTGTCTCCTCATCACAGAGAATCGCGCACGCAGCCCCCACACTCATGAGACAGCAGTCCAGTGCATTCAGGGGATGAGCCACAACCGGTGAGTTTATCACATCTTCAATCGTGATCTTCATGGCGCCATGGGCATGTGGGTTAAACCGGGCGTAACCCCGGTTTTTAACTGCGATAGCTGCCATCGTGCGACGGAAGGAATCCTCAGATTTTCCAAAAACCTGCCAGTATTTCTGGGCCATCACTGCATAGTACCCCGTATAAATATGCCCCAGGGGAGTTTCCCAGTCCTTATCGGCAGCGCAGGCGATATAATGATTCCCTTCATCGGTAGGGACTTCATCCATGCGCTCCCACCCCATGGCCAGCACGGTATCGGAATAGCCCGAGGCTACCGCCTTAAAAGCTTCCCATAATGTAGAACCGCCTGTGGCTCCGCCTGTCTTGATACCCACATTCCCCAGCGGATCCAGACCCAATCGGTCATGGATCACCGCCTCGCCCAGGAGCTGATCACCGAAATGATCGGCAAAATGGCCGTAATACGCCGAGTGAATGTAAGATTTCAACTCTGATGGACTCAGGTTAAGGAATCGGGCCGCTTCGGTGAAGGCGTCGATGACCAGTTCCTCCGTTCTCTTCTCAGGCAGTGCCCGGCCGAATTTTGACATCCCCCCCGTCACCAGATAAACGGGTCGGCACATTCTGGGGATCTTTAATTGTCGTTCACTGAATTTGATCATTTTTGTCCTCTAATTAAGCGTGAGAAATATTTCAAGCCGGACTTGTATCCGCATAAATTCGGGTTTGATGCAGCTATTTATTTAAAACAATAAATTGGTGGCCCCTTTAAACAGGGGAATTACAGCCAGCTATTACGGGTAAAATTACGACTCCTGAACAGCACCCAACAACTTGCTCTAAAGACTATTACAAATTTATAAGGGTTTTATACGAGGCCTTTTCAGGATAAAATCGGTAGAAAATATTTTAAGATAGATTTTGGGATATCGATGCAGTCAGGATCTGCCGCCGACTGCTTGCCGGCTCACTTTCGGAGCATGACCGGCCAATGGATCTAGCTTTCGATCAACTCGCCCTTTTTCATGACCGACAGGATCCGGTCACTGCCCAGCCAGTAGGGAATCTCAGTGATAGAGTGTATGTCCCAGAATATTAGATCAGCCTGATAATTTTCCTTAACAGCCCCTACAACGCTTTCCAGCCCGAGAGCCTTTGCCGCATTGTAGGTAACTGCCTTGAAAGCCTCTTCAACCGTTAAGCCACAGTAAAGGGTTGCCAGCGACATTACAATGGGAAGGTTCGTCAGCGTACTGGACCCCGGATTAAAATCAGTTGCCAGCGCTACTTCAATTCCCTTTTCGATCAGCTTGCGACCCGGTGCGTACTGTGTTTTACCGAGGAAAAGTGTTGTGCCCGGCAGCAGGGTCGCCATAACCCCGGCCTCGGCCATTGCCTGCATGCCGTCCTCACCCACGGCCATTAAATGATCCGCAGAGACGGCCCCAAGTTCAGCTGCCAGCTCTGCCGCTCCAGAGTCTTCGAACTCGTCTGCGTGCAGTCTTGGTAACAGCCTGTGGTCCAGGGCAGTCTGAAGGATCCGACGGGAATCTTTGACCGTGAAATATCCCTTTTCACAAAAAACATCACAATACCTTGCCAGGTTCGCCTCAGCGACGGCAGGTATCATTTCACTGCAAATTAGATCCACGTAGCCGGAATGATCATCTTTGAACTCGGGAGGAAAAGCATGAGCTCCCAAAAATGTAGCGATCACATCCAAAGGGGATTCTTCATTCAGACGCTTGATCACTCTCAGCATCTTAAGTTCATTTTCAAGGTCAAGCCCGTAGCCTGATTTGGCCTCGATGGTCGTAGTACCGTGGAAAAGAAAATTATCCAGTCTGCGAAGACTTTTTTCAAACAAAGTCTCCTCCGAAGAAGAACGCACGTCCTGGATAGAGGCAATGATACCACCACCCTCACGAGCAATCTCCGCGTAGGTTTTCCCGCTTACCCGCATTTCAAATTCGTTGGCGCGTCCGTTTAAAAATACGGGATGAGTATGAGGGTCAATAAACCCCGGTGTGATCAGGCAGCCATCCACATTGATCTCTTCTTCGGCTCCGGTGACCTGCGGTGCTATTGCTCTGATTTTGCCATCGTCAATCAGCAGCTCCACCCCTGACATCTCAACGACTTTCTGATCAGCGACAGACCAGGTTACGACTGATCCGATATTTGTGATTTTAGTGATCATTGTGTCTTTTTATAATTTGCAAGCAATAAAGTACTCCATCCACCCAATCGATATTTTAAACTACCTGCCAAAAGAAAGATAGATGTCTGGTTCGAATTGGTAATATATTCAGGAATTATTACTTTTCTCTATTTGAGCATGGGAACTTTAAGGCCGCGCTTGCGGGCAATATCGATGGCTTTCTCGTAGCCTGCATCCACATGCCGCATGACACCGGTTCCGGGATCATTGGTGAGCACCCGGTTCAGACGTTCCCTCATTTCAGGCGTACCGTCAGCTACGATCACGACGCCGGCATGTATCGACAATCCCATACCAACACCTCCGCCATGGTGAACTGAAGTCCAACTGGTTCCGCTGGCTGTATTTAGCAGTCCGTTTAGAATGGGCCAGTCGGCTACGGCATCCGAACCGTCCCGCATCGATTCGGTTTCCCGGTTGGGAGATGCCACAGATCCGGCATCGAGATGATCCCGGCCGATGACGATGGGGGCTTTTAACTCGCCGGCCGCAACCATGTCGTTAATGGCTTCTCCGAAGAGATTTCGTTCCCGATATCCCAGCCAGCATATTCTTGCCGGAAGACCCTGAAAAGCAATTTTCTCTTCTGCCATTGTGATCCAGCGATGCAATGCCTTATCTTCGGGAAACAGCTCCAGAAGTTTTGCATCCGTCTTCAGGATATCCTGAGGATCACCCGACAGGGCAACCCATCTGAACGGACCTTTTCCTTCGCAAAACAGCGGACGGATATAGGCCGGGACAAAACCGGGGAAATCGAAAGCATTCTCGACGCCCGCGTGTGTTTTCGCCTGACCGCGAAGATTGTTCCCATAGTCAAAGGTGACAGCACCCCTCTTCTGCAGCTCAAGCATGGCCCTGCAATGCCGGCCAATGGATTCATAGGATAATTGAATATACTTCTGCGGATCTTTTAGTCTCAGATCAAGGGCTTCGGGATATGGAATACCGGCCGGGACATAACCATTCAGTTCATCATGTGCAGATGTCTGATCCGTGAGCAAATCCGGCGTCACACCTCTCCGAACAAGTTCCGGTAATATTTCAGCTGCGTTTCCCAGCAGCCCGATTGAGAGCGGTTGTTTTTTCTCAACAGCAGACGCTGCCAATTCAAGCGCCTTGTCAAGGCTGGTTGTATGCGTGTCCAGATATTTTGTGTCAATTCTTCGTTGAATACGATGCGGATCCACCTCAATTGTGATGTTCACACCTTCGTTCATGGTAACCGCCAGAGGCTGAGCTCCTCCCATTCCGCCAAGACCTGCCGTAACGGTTAAGGTCCCTTTCAGGGTGCCGCCAAAATGCTGTCGGGCGGCTTCGGCAAGGGTTTCGTATGTCCCCTGAAGGATGCCCTGTGTTCCAATATAGATCCAACTGCCGGCAGTCATTTGCCCGTACATCATCAGACCTTTTTTATCCAGCTCACGAAAATGTTCCCACGTAGCCCAGTTGGGCACGAGCATCGAATTGGAAATCAGAACACGAGGCGCATGCGTAAACGTTTTGAAAACGCCTACCGGTTTTCCCGACTGGACCAGGAGGGTTTCATCGTTTTCAAGGCTTCTCAAAGCATTCAGGATGGCATCGAAAGCCTCCCAGTTTCTGGCAGCTTTACCGGAACCTCCATATACGATCAACTCATCAGGTTTTTCGGCAACATTTGGGTCGAGGTTATTCTGGATCATCCGAAAGGCTGCTTCCTGCTGCCAGCCTTTACAGGTCAGGTGGGTCCCGGTGGGCGCTTTTACGATTCGCGGTTCAGACATTGCATATCCTCTGTGTACTTAATAAATTGGTATGACCCCCTGACAAATACCGAACCCGCAATTCGGGGACAGGCAGCGGGGATTTCATGTGATGGTTCCATCCGACACTATGCAGTTGACGCCGGAGAACAAATTTCGTGAAAATGAAGATGCGGGCCATACTATAAATTTACAGCAATATTCAGAAACGGTAGAAGTGATACTCAGGGAGACTCATCTACCATGGCTTCGAGCAAAGGAGACAGCCACTCCAGGTTGTTTTTATGAGCATCATATGAGAAAATAGATACACCGGTAAAGCCGTTCAAACGCGTTATCATCACCTTATCTGCGGCCGCGGCTGCATCCTGGTTATAAGTTGCAATGCCCATGATGATTTTTTCTCTAAGATCAGGTTGAAAGGCTTCCTTCATCAGCATGATATCCCGCGTAAAAAGCACAATTTCCTTATAGTAATTCATCGGAACGACAAAATCAACCAGTCCTTCCTGAACCCATTTTTGCCAGTCCTGACTCCATCTTTGGGCTGCTGTTGTAAGGTTCGGTTTTACGGCGGCACTCAACTGAACAGGTCGGCTGGATGCATCAATTTCAGAACGCAATATCCGTAACAAATTTGTAATATTATCCTGTCGGAAATTCTGCCAGGCATTTTTTATTGAGTCAACAAAGGCGGGCTCCCAACCAAAACGTGTGCTGATAATCCCTCTGGCAATGTCCAGCGGATCAATATCATAGACGGCTTTGAACGCTTTTCGACTTTCCGGGCTATATCCATAGAAATCGTCCTGATAACGTATGTAATCCAGCTGTATTCCATCTACATCGTAATTTTCATAAACTTCTCTGATGATACCTGCAAGGTAAGCGTTCACAGCAGGGTTCCCGGGGGACAGGAATATCCCCTCCCAGTTAGGAGACGGCGGCTTGGAGGCATCAATCCGCCAGTCCATCTTTCCATAGTCGTTAGCTTCTGTCCATTCGGGGTGCCGGTTCAGCAAATGATCGGGGTCAGCAGGCCGCCGCGGACCCGACCAGAGCAGATAAGTATTCATCCAGGCATGAATTTCCAGGTCAAACTCGTGGCCCAGTTCAATGGCATAGGCCAGGGGATCAAAGCCCGGCAGGATATTTTCATTTTTCCCCACCAGCCTGGAATTATAGAGAGCATCCCCCCGGGAGCGGATCTGTATGAAAACCTTATCGAAGTTCTGTTGGGCTGCATACGTCAGGACGCTGTCGATACCGCCCGGAGTGTACAGACTGTTTCGTAAAACCCAGATACATCTTGTCTCAACCTGGGGAAATTGGCCTGTCAGGAATGACGCCGATAAAACAAACAGGGCAATAATACTTAATGCCCTGTTTGTGATCAATTTTATATCCGCGCTGTATTTCAAATCAGTTTATGGGTTATTCCTTTTCGGAAGGTTCCGAGGCCTTCTTTGTGGTTTTCTTTTCCGTTTTCTTTTCCGTTTTCTTTTCTGATTTTTTATCGGATTTATTTTCTTCGTCTGTCCCCTCTGTATCCGCCGTTGTCATGGCCGCGATATCCGTAAATTCAATGATGGAAACGGGGGCATTGTCATTTTTACGATTCTGCAATTTGATCAGCCTTGTATAGCCGCCCTGACGATCCTTGCAGGCAGGTGCGATTTCATGAATCAGAATATTCGCAATCTTTTTCCCTAACTGACCTGGTAATTTTTTCAATATCAACCTGCGGCCGTGCAGATTATCCATTTTAGCATAAGTGACGAGCCTGTCGATATAACCTCGCAGTTCTTTAGCTTTTGCTTCCGTGGTTTTTATTTTCTTGTGCAGAACCAACGCTGTAGCGAGATTCCTCATCAGAGCTTTCCGATGGCTGGCTGTGCGGCCGAGTTTTCGTCCCCGTATCTGATGTCTCATAGTCTATAGCTCCTCTTCACCCAAATATTGTGTTACATCCATTCCAAAGTGGAGCCCCATACTCTCAAGTTTTTCGACCAGTTCATTCAGAGATTTACGGCCAAAATTCTTGAATTTAAGCATCTCACTCTCGTCTTTAGAGACCAGTTCACCGATTGATTTTATCCCAGCTGACTGCAGACAATTATAGGACCTCACCGACAATTCCATCTCATCGATATTCTTTACCAGCAGGCTCTTGATTTCCAGGGCCTCGTTAAATTCCTCTTCATTAACTGAAGCAATCAGCTCGGAATCATCGAACATAAAGAGAGCCAGCTGCTGACGAAGGATGGAAGCGGAGTGATTCAATGCATCTTTTGGGGAAGTTGAACCATCCGAAGATATTTTCAGGATCAGTTGTTCTTCATTTTCAATGGATGTGGGAATATCAGTGACATCCCAGGCTACATTGGTAATGGGATTGAAGATTGAATCCATCGCGATGGTACCCAGGGGAGCATCTTTTAGTTTATTTTTAACTGCTGAAGAATATCCCTTGCCACTGGAGATTCTGATATCGAAGGTCGTATCACAATTGTCCATAAGGGTAGCAATTTTTATTTCAGGATTTAACACTTCAAAACTCTCTGATGCATTGGTAATATCCTGACCTGTAAAGTGCCCCGGTCCTGTTAAATGAATCGTCACAATTTCCGGTCCCACATCTTCGATCAGTTTGAACCTGACCTTTTTCAAATTCAAAACGATATCAGCAACGTCTTCAACAATACCATCAACCGTTGAAAACTCATGCGCAACACCGTCAATTCTGAGGGACGTAATTGCAACCCCGGGGATTGCAGTCATCAGCACACGACGCAGTGAATTGCCGATAGTAACTCCAAACCCTCTCTCGAAAGGCTTGGCAACAATTTCAGCATAGTGGTCAGACTCTTCAAGAATCTCTACGGTTATCGGTGTAAAATGTCTGTTATTTGCCATTAACTCGTTAATCCTGTAATTATTTTTACTTGGAATATAATTCCACAACCAGCTGTTCATTCAGCGGTTCTGGAATTTGGTCTCTTTCAGGTCCGCGATCGAATATCCCCGACAGCTTGGCTTTATCAACAGTAAGCCATGGTACGGGGTTATCCCCTTCCGTCTTTCGTAATGATTCCTGGAATATTTCCAACTTTTTACTTTTTTCCCTCACTTGAATGATTTCTCCGGGTTTTAAAATATAGGACGGAATATTGACGGTCCTGTTATTGACCAGGAAATGCTTATGCGAGACTAACTGTCTGGCAGCCCGGCGGGTGGGTGCCAAACCCAGACGATACACGGTATTGTCGAGCCTGGATTCCAGCAATCTCAGTAAGTTATGTCCAGTAGGTCCCGCCTGAGCGGAGGCCTTTTTGAAATATGTCCTGAATTGTTTTTCTAAAACACCGTACAAGTATTTAATTCTTTGTTTTTCACGAAGCTGTATTCCATAATTTGACATCTTTCTCCGCCGCGACTGACCGTGCTGGCCCGGCGCATAGGCTTTTCTGGGTGAAGCAAATTTTGGGGATTCAAATACCGGGTATTCAAGCCGGCGACATACTTTCCCACGAGGTCCTCTAAATCTTGCCATTTTTTATCCTTATACCCTGCGTCTTTTTGGAGGTCTGCACCCATTATGCGGTATGGGTGTAATATCCATGATCGAAGTTACTTCTAAACCCGCTGCTCTTAATGACCTGATGGCAGCTTCCCGTCCTGAACCAGGTCCTTTAACCCTGACCTGAACGGTTTTCAATCCCAGTGCCATGGCATCTTCTGCGGCTTTTTGTGCAGCCTGTGTCGCCGCAAAGGGAGTACTTTTTCTTGACCCTTTAAATCCCACCATGCCTGCGCTGGCCCAGGAGATTACATTACCGAATTGGTCGGTCAGGGTTATATTTGTATTGTTAAAACTTGCCTTTACGTGGGCAATGCCCACCGGGTCAACTTTTACTTTTTTCTTCTTTTTGGTTCTTGGTCTCGCCAAGTCTATACTCCTTACTAATCAATTATTTCTTTTTAACAGGGGGTTTAGCTCTGCCCTTACGGGTGCGCGCATTGGTATGTGTGCGCTGCCCTCTTACAGGCATCCTTTTTTTATGTCGGATACCCCTGTAACAGTTGATATCCATCAGCCTTTTAATATTTCTGGACACCTGTCCCCTGAGTTCACCTTCAATAGAGTAATTCTCCGAGAGCTCATTACGGATAGCAAGTATCTGGGCCTCAGTCAGTTCATTAACTCTGATTGCGGGGTCAATCCCGGTTGA
Organism: FCB group bacterium; assembly: GCA_013152375.1. Classification (GTDB taxonomy): domain Bacteria; phylum Fidelibacterota; class Marinisomatia; order SCGC-AAA003-L08; family JACNLC01; genus JAADGM01. The sequence continues at coordinate 15,144 of JAADGM010000025.1, forward strand.
TTCCAGGATCTTCCTTGAAAAGGTTAACCCGATCCCGTAAATATAGGGCAGGGCATATTCAATTTTTTTATTTCGGGGTAAATCTACACCAGCAATACGTGCCAAAACTTATTCTCCTCTAACCTTGCCGTTGTTTGTGTTTTGGATTAACACAGATCACTCTCACAACACCTTTGCGTTTGATGATCTGACATTTATCACAAATCTTTTTTACGGAAGCGCGAACTTTCATAATTGCCTCTATTTATACCTGTAGGTAATTCTTCCTCTTGTCAGGTCATAAGGAGAAAGTTCCATCTTCACCTTATCACCCGGTAATATTTTGATGAAATGCATACGCATCTTGCCGGAAACGTGGGCCAGAACGACATGTCCGTTATCCAGCTTTACTCTGAACATCGCATTAGGCAATGTTTCAGTGATGATTCCGTCAACTTCTATCCCTGCTTCTTTAACCATATTAATTTGTCAGTATTCTCGGCCCTGCTGCCGTGATCGTGATCGTGTGCTCAAAATGAGCTGAAGGCAGACCATCCGCTGTGCATACTGTCCAGCCATCGGCTTTTGTGACGACATCGGCCGTTTTCTGATTGATCATCGGTTCAATCGCGAGACACATACCTTCTTTTATGATAGGTCCCCTGCCTGGTTTTCCAAAATTCGGAATCTGTGGTTCTTCGTGCAGTTCCTGCCCGATACCATGACCAACAAGCTCCCGCACCACACCATAACCGTTTGCCTCGGCATTATGCTGAACCGCGTGACTGATATCTCCTATCCGGTTCCCGGGTCGTGCCATGGCTATTCCTTTGTAAAGACAATCTCTGGTGACATCCATGAGCCGTTGCTTTGCGTTTGATATTTCACCGACGGCAAAAGTACGGGCATGATCACCATAATATCCATTCTTCAAGGCGCCCACATCAATTCCGACAATCTCTCCTTCTTTCAAGGTTCTGCTGCCGGGTATGCCGTGAACAACTTCCTCATCAACCGAAATACACAAAGTTGCGGGAAAGCCGTACAATCCTTTAAACCCGGGTACAGCCTGATGACTCCTGATGAAATCTTCTGCCAGCTGGTCAAGCTCAATGGTTGCTATCCCTGGCTTGATATGTTCACCAATCATCACTAAAGTATCACGAACAATTTGGCAGCTTTCATAGATCTTTTTAATTTCAGATGCGTTTCGTATATTGATCACAGATTACTTGCCAAAATCCTAAAACCTCCGACGACCCTTCAGCTTACCGGTCTTCATAAATCCATCATAATTCCGCATCACCAGATGGCTTTCGATCTGCTGTAAAGTGTCGAGAGCAACTCCAACGATGATCAGTAAACTCGTTCCGCCAAAGAAGCTCGCCAATGAATAATTGACCCCGTTCACCTGGGATACCAGAAATGTGGGGAAAATCGCAATAATCGCCAGAAAGACAGATGCCGGAAGCGTAACTCTGGTTAAAATTGTGTCGATGTAATCTGATGTGTTTTTACCCGGCCGAACACCAGGAATAAACCCACCCTGCTTTTTCATATTATCAGCTACCTCCACCGGATTAAAGGTGATCGCGGTGTAAAAATAGGTGAATATGATGATCAAAAAAGCAAAAAATATGGAATAGACCGGATGTGTGGGGGCAAAGACCCGCTGCAGCCATTCACCGAATGCATTCCCCTCCGGGAAAAAACTGGCCATTGTGTTTGGTAAAAACATCAGTGCCTGCGCAAAAATAATGGGCATTACGCCTGCCGTTAATATTCTCAGGGGGATGTGCGTACTCTGACCGCCATAAACTTTTCGTCCCACAACTCTTTTAGCATATTGCACCGGAATTTTACGGACGCCGGTCGTGATGAATACAACAAACAGGATAACGCCAAACATTAAAACAAGCAGCATGATATTTGTGATAGGGTTCACAATTCCGCTCTGCATTTGCTTTATTTGACCGAAAATAACATGAGGTGCCCGGGAAAGGATACCGATCATGATGATCAATGAAATTCCATTTCCGATTCCATAATCTGAAATCTGTTCACCCAGCCACATTACAAATATTGTCCCGGTGACCAAAGTAACAATTGTCACAAAGTAGAAAATGAAATTTGGATTCGGTACGATGGCACCCATATTCGAAGCCGGATAGGAGGCCAGAAAAATAGCCACCCCGATAGCCTGCAGAAACGAGATCAAAACCGTACCATAGCGGGTGAGCTGTATGATTTTCTTACGACCTTCATCGCCTTCTTTCTGCAATCTCTGGAAGTACGGTACCACCGCTCCCAGAAGCTGGATGATAATGGAGGCCGAAATATAGGGCATGATCCCAAGAGCAAAAATTGAAGCCTGCCGGAAAAATCCACCGGCAAACATATAATAAAGGCCAA
>JAADGM010000043.1 GCA_013152375.1 FCB group bacterium
ATGCAAGATTTGAGAAGATATGATAATTGATAACAAAAGTTGGCAGATAATAAAGTTGGAAATGCTAACCTCTGGATACGTATTGAAGGTCCTCGTTGATATTCGTACCGCCTGTTATTCCACGTGTCTCAGGCATTTACCGGATACAGGAGCGGTATCGCTCCTTTTTCATTCTTACATGTTTGGTGAGCAGTTTTGGCTAGGGCAGGCGGTTCATATCATCCAGCCATGACCAGCCAGTCAGCCAAAGTTCTTCTCCGAAAGCGCCGATAAATTCTGTTTGTTCGAAAAAGCCATCGTTTGGCAGAACTTCGCCACTTGAAAGAGCAACGTTTCCGACTGCGGGGCGGGGATCGATTATTCCTCCGTTTTCGCGACCAAGAACACTGCGTAATTCAGGGTTAATATCCTGAGCTGATATTCCATAGTCATTTTTGAACTGGCCGGACGCACAGTTATAGATAATATTATTTGAGGAAAAATTTAATTCAGTACCGATTAGCGCCAGAGTTGCCTCATCGGTAATGTTCACACCAAATTCCTTTCCATCGATAATGAGGAGATTTTTAAAATCACCGCCCGTGCCCTCACGAAGACGGATCATCTGGTCATTATCAGCAAGAGCCGAGGTCCCGGAACCGATCAGCGTAACATTATAAAATTGTGGATTCGATCGCGGCTGCGCATTCATATTGCCGTTGGCTTTGTTGTCCATCTCGAAACCGCGGTTACCATCCTCGCTGCCTATTAAACCAAACAGAAACTGGCCTCTGCCACGATAGCCTAGATCCGTATCGAAAGCATCGTCCCCCTGAAATAAGACCGAGCAATATTTCAGGTCCACTGTTCCGCCAAACATTTCAAAACCATCGTCAAGTGTCCAGGCAACTTCACAATGGTCAATTGTCGTTCCTCTCCCTACTCCGGCCAATGAAATACCGTTAATTTCGTTATCCTGCCCGATGGATCTGCCGCCATACCAGACACGCACATAGCGCAGAATTCCACTATTATCATTTTCATCATCACCGCCAAAGGGAACACCCACCAATCCTTCAACAAACGATTCCCCGCCATCAATATTGATGGGGGCATTACCTAGGATAATCAATCCACCCCAGGTCCCCCGTTGCGGTAGTTCACCGGCAGGGAGATTGGACGTAAAGGTGATCGGTGCATCCACGGTTCCCTCTGCCATGATGGTAGCGCCCCGTTCGATCACCAGAGCAGGTGCCAGGCCGTTTCCATCGTCAGCATTAGCCCGGATGGTTGTTCCAGCCTGAATTGTGAGGATCACACCAGGCTTCACAAATGTTTGCCCGGCAAGGATGTAATCATTATCTGCCGTCCAGTTTGTATTTTCAGTTATATCTCCGTTGATTTGATATGCTCCGCTTGTGTTTTGAGTATCTGAAACCGGGTTATTGCCGCATCCGGTAAACAGAATTATAATTAACATGAGAGCACTTAAGCTGGTCATCCTGGTTTTCACTATTTTCTCCTTTTGTTATTTAGAAATCATATGCGGCACCGATTGAAAATCGTTGACCTGGCTGATAAGTTCGAGTCAATTTTAATTTTCCTCCGGGTTCAAGCTGCCCGAATCGTATCGATGAATTCAGCATATTGGACACTTTCATATTAATTGAAAATGATTTAATTGTTTTCAGTACTGTAAGATTTAGCGATGGAAAAGGATATTCGTATTCATCCGCAACATTTCCACTACCCAATGAAGCCAGCCGTTTCGAATAGGTATTGAAAGCGACAGAGACACTTAAGTCATTATAAGTTTTGAAATTTATTTCGGTATTTACAATAATATTAGATTGTCCCTGCAACGGTCTTGCCCGGGAGTGAGCGGAATTTGCGATTGTTTCCCCATTAAACAGCGTTATCAAAGCGTTCCGCTTAACTCGTGACTCAGACCAGGTGCTGTTAAAAACAACCAGCATTGATCCCAATGAACTTAGCAGTGATAACTGTTTACGAATCTCCAATTCAATTCCTCTGGCTTCCGCTGCGGCTGAATTCTGAAAGGTCTTATAAACCAGGTCAGCCGTCTCAAAACGGGCAGTTTCAATTGGATCCGTAAAAAGTTTCACGAAGGAACTGAAAGAAATTAATTCACCCCGGGCGGGATACCATTCAACCCGCAGGTCGAAGTTGGTGATGCCTGTAGTTTTGAGGTTTTGATAACCGACGACAACGTCTCCGCCGTAATACTCCTGGTATTCCAACGGTGCCAGTTCACGAAATTGAGGACGTGCAACCGTATGTGAAAAGGCTAAGCGCAGCTTGAAATTCTTTGGAAAACCGGTGATCATCGTAAATGATGGAAGAAACACGGTCTCATTAATTTTACCCAGGGTTGAACCGGTGGGCAGCAGCGGATTCTCATAGATGATACCTGTGACACCGTTGTACGGGACCAACTCCATAGCATACAGTTCACGGCGTAAACCTGAGATGAAACGGATTTCATCAATCCAATGGGCAGAGAAGTTCACCGGGAAACTTACCATTGCATACTGTGCCGAGACTCTCTCGTCAGCATGATAAGCGCTGCGGCCGGATGCATCGGTATTTTCTACCAGGATCCACCCACCGGCACTTTCCGAAAGAAAATGATCATTTGAGAAGATCGAACCAAAATCATCGCCGGTGACGAGATAACTGTTCTGATTATCAGTTCCATAGAGTAAATGGTAAAAAGATCTCCGCTGGAAATGACGGCGCCGTTCCTGTTCACGAAGACCAAGTTTAACTGTCAAATCCTTCAGAGATCCAAGATCAAATCGATTGGAATAATCGATATCCAGATTACCATTCACGTCAGCTCCGGAAGTGAAAGATCGTTCCCCTGCCTTAGAGGAGGAAACTACCAGCGTGAATTCATCAAGACCGGGTACCTGCGAATAATTATGGCTTTTTTCATCAGGTTCAAAAAGGTGTGAATCTCCAAAATTAATTTTCCATGTTAAAGAACGGACTTTGCTGAATTGATGTGACCCCGACAATGTCAGATTCCGGATACTTTTTTCGGAAAATTTCTGTTTAATAAATACTCCATTTTCGATATTAGGCGTAAAGCCCGACCCGTAAATCATCTTATCCGAAGAAGAATGAGTGTACAGATAATAGATTTTTAAATTATTTTTTTTCCACTTGATACCGCTGCTGAAGCCCAGTGCAAGATTCGTTTTATACACTGATGATGAATTTTCAACCTCATGCGTCGGCACATAACCGCTGCCACTGAGGGAAAAGGTTGCAAGACGAGCATCCAGGATTTGGTAATTATTCGAAAATGACCCATTCAGGAAATACCCGTATTCCAGATTTTGGGCAGGGTTGTAATGATTGCCGATATTGAAGTCAATGGAGATTGGTTTGGTCATCTGTTCGGTCTTATACCTGAAAGAGGTTTTGAATTCCTGTCCATATCGGCTAAGCTGCAGCCGCCAATTATCGTACCCAACCCCGACGGGCGGTGACCAAAGATTCAGCATCCTGTCATCCGGGATATCCTTTGGAAGGCCGCGATTTGCATTGCCGTACCCCCAATAATTGCCCGTTTCCCCTCCAGACTGCAGAAATAGCCTTCCGCGGTGAAGATTTGAGTTGTCTTTAACGGAAAATTTCAATTTTAAAATATATTCATCCGGATACGCTTTCGTATTAATACTGACAAATCCCCCTCCGAATATGCCCGGAAGATCGGGGGAGTATGTTTTGATGATGGAGATGCTTTCCAATATGGCTGCAGGAAACAGAGTCAGGGGGAGCGATTTTTTATCCGGCTCCGGGCTGGCGACGGGTCCCCCATTTACCTGGGCGTCCACGTAACGTCCTCCCAGTCCCCTTACCGTAACAAATTTACCCTCCCTGACAGATGCACCGGTAATCCGCCGTAAAGCTTCGGCAGCATTAGAATCTCCGCTGCGGGACATTTGAGCAGCACTGATCCCATCTTCAATATGCAGTGATTTCTTTTGTTTTATCAGCAGACCGCCGTCCTGACTGCCTTTGATACCGGCAACAACAGGAACAGACTCCAATTCGATAGTTTTGATATCCAGCTTAATTTGGGTCATAACAGTTCGTCCGGGTGTAACGAAGATGACGATTTCGGCGGATTCGTGTCCGATATAAGATGCTATAATCTTCTGCTCTCCCGCAGGCACTTTGCGGAACTCAAACTCTCCGTTAACATCCGAACTCGTGCCTGTTATGGTCTCCTTGAGGACTATATTGGCTCCTGCCAGGGGTGCACCGCTGGCGGCATCGACGACCCTCCCGATAATATTACCGGTATCAGCAGGGTAAAGAACCGAGAAGCAGATGAGCCCTGACAGAAACCAGTATTTTTGAATGTTAAATGTTCTTTTCATGATATCCATAATCTTATTCAGTACAAAATGTGCATTGTATTTCTTTTCCATCGACGGAAACTTATTCAGGCTGTGTTAGAATGATGTTAGAGTGCGGATTGAACTCTGTGAGGTTTTATATGGGGTTTGGGTAAATTGGGCTGCAGGAAATGATCCGACCATATCTAGATAACATCGTGAGTTTAGACCTTGTTATGACTGCGCTTATCAGATTCAAGTTAGCATCAGTACGATAAACTCAATTATATTTCTAAGTAGAATGGAGCTTTACAGGTTTGAGATTAATTGCATCGGATCATTAAAATGCCCGCTCTGCCTGAAGTGTTTCTATTACATTCCCTTAAGCTCTTAAATTCAGTCACAAATTCTAGCATATAAACATATCATGCCGGAATCGTGTCATGGGAAAATCCCTGTGTGAAAAAGCGTGGTTAGAGTCACAATATAAACTTAGTTTTGCAGATAAATTGCTTTCAACACTCTCAGAAAAAATTATGCAATAATGGATAAATTCGATTGTGCCATTCTCGCCGGGGGTAAATCTTCCAGGATGGCGAGCGATAAAGCCTTCTTGAAACTTGACGGGAAAGCTATCATAGAACACGTGGTGACGACCGTCAGGCGGGTGCTGCCAAAGCCGAAAATTATCACGAATACTCCGGGGAAATATGAATTTCTGAATCTGCCCTGTTACACTGATATCATTAAAAATACCGGACCGCTGGGAGGTATCTACACGGCCTTAATAAATACCACCGCGCGCCGCTGTCTGATACTTGCCTGCGATTTACCTTTTATCACGGAAACATTAATAAAAATAATGTCGGAAGAAAATCCGGCTTTTGAAGTTGTGGCTGTGGATGCAGGCAGGGGTATTGAGCCTTTATGTGCAGTTTACGATATAAGCTGCATTCCAAAGATCAAAGCACAGATTGATTCGGGAAATTATAAAGTATCCGATATTTACGATTCAGCGCACACAAAAATTCTTCGGTTAAAGGAAATGCAGACAGCATTTGACGACGAAGTTCTATTCAATATCAATACGCCGGATGAATATGAAACGGCTCAAAAAATTAATCAAAAGAAGAGAAATCGATAAGTATCAACCGGTTCACTCTGGTGAGCGAAGTGAAAAAGGTTTTTGGAATCACTCAATTCTGCAAACACCGTACTCATCCGGTTTTAACCTGATACCCGGTGAAAGCTCAGCAGACTCCGGGTTTTGTCCCGCTTTTACCATTTTAAGCTCCCCTGAATTAACAAGGTCAGAGACATCACGGTGAAAGGTCATGAAGTCCGTACATCATGAGCATCCATTTATTTCGATAATAAACTCAATAGACTTATTCTTTTGGTTGTGGTAAATTCAGTACTGGAATAGGGGAAGATTCTCCCATAAATCTGACGACAGTTTCGGGTGGAACCTGACAGGTGAGATAGAATTACAGGTTCCGGTCATAAGCACTTATATAAAGATGTTGGACTATTGAATATTGCATTGACTCCAGAATGAATAAGAAAAAAAACCAGAAAATTGAACAGCATTCCATTGCGTTCCAGTTTAGTCCCGATGCAATTGCCATTACAAAAAGCCCGGAAGGGAATTACATTGATGTAAACGACGGCTTTACGGAATTGACCGGATTCAGCCGCAAAGATGTTCTGGGGAAGACCCCTGGTGATATTCATATCTGGGGAGACCCGGATGATATGAAGAAATTCCTTGAGATCGTTGATAGAGAAGGTAAGATATTAAATTTCGAGGCTAAATTCCGGAAACAGGATGGCACTGTAAAAACGGGATTGATTTCTGCGAAGCTGATAGAGATCGAGGGAAAACCTCATATTTTATCCGTTACCAGGGATATTGATGAGCTCAAGAAGACCGAAAGGAAACTGCTGGAGCAGACCCAGCGCCAGGCTCTCATTCTGAAAACAGCCCGTCAGTTGACAGCGGCATTGGATGTCAAAAGTGTGTTTAAACAAATTGCTATCCGCTCAAAAAAACTGCTGGACGCTTACAGTTGCGACGTCTATCTGTTGCAGGATGATAAACAGTCCTTAAAACCGGTTGTGACGATTGACCCCGATTATAAAGATGAGATACTCAGCACCACGATCCAGGTGGGATCCAGTTTTTCAGGGCAGGCTGTTAAAAAGCGTAAGACACTGATCTTCAATGACGCTTTAAACAATCCGTTGGGATCGCAAATCCCGGGCACCTCCGTTGAAGAGCAGGAAAGGGTAATAGTGTCTCCGATCATCATAGACGGGGATGTGCACGGCGTTTTGTGTTTGAACAAAATCGGTACAAACTTTACGGAGGATGACCGTAATCTCGTAGAAATGTTTGCCATGCAGGCTTCAAGTGCTTTGAAGAATGCGTTGATCTACGACGCCTTGCAGAAAGAAGTCAACGAGCGAAAGGCTGCTGAAGCCGAGCTGAAATCCTACAAGGACCACCTTGAAGACCTCGTGGAAAAAAGAACTCATGAACTGAACCGATCCAGAGAGGCGCTGCGTCAGGAACGTGATATTTTTATTGGTGGAGATGTGGTCATATTCAAGTGGAAGGATAAAATTTCATCTCCCGTGGAATATGTCTCCCCAAACGTCAAAAAGATCTTCGGGTATAAACCGGTCAAATTCCTTTCCGGGGAATTGCTTTATTCTGATGTTGTCCTCAAATCAGATCGGGAGCAGCTTAAATTTGAACTTAAAAAAGCTCTGAAGAAAAAAGCACACAAAATCACGCATCAGCCCTATCGGGTGAGGAAAAAAGACAAATCGATCATCTGGCTGCAGGATTTTACGACGCTCATCCGGGATAAAAACGGTAAAATATCCCACCAGGTGGGATATGTGGTGGACATAACGGATAAAATTCAGGCCGAGGAAGAACTCAAAGAAAAACAGACTCAACTTGCCCATGCAGGCAGACTCTCATCCCTGGGAGAAATGGCAACCGGTGTGGCCCACGAGATCAATCAACCCCTGTCAATAATTCGGGTACAGGCTGAAGTAATGCGCTTTGCTGCTAAAAAGGGAACCCTGGATTATAGCGAGATCGCAGAGGATGTAGAAGAGATCATGGAGCAGGTTGACAGGGCTTCAACAATTATAGACCGCATGCGGGAGTTTGCTCGTGTAGAAGTTAAATCCGAATCCCGGATTGACCTTAGAGAACCTCTTAACTCCAGTCTTGCATTTTTCAGAGAGCAGTTTAAAAATCATAACATTGTGTTAGACACTGACTTTCCTGCCAATTTACCCAAGGTGAGAGTCAACCATCAGAGCTTTGAGCAGATTGTCGTCAACTTTATGACCAATGCCAGGTATGCTGTCGATAAAAGGAAAGAGACAGCAGGTCCCGGTTATATTAAACGTGTTCACCTTTCGACGCGTTACGATGAAAATGAGAAAAAGGTAATCTTCGAAGTTCGGGATAACGGGATTGGAATGACCAAAGAAGAACGAACCCGCTGCCTTGAACCCTTTTTTACAGTCAAGGATGTTGCGGATGGTACCGGATTGGGGCTCTCCATAGTCCACAGCATTGTAAAAGAATTTGCAGGCGTCATTGAAATCATCAGTAAAAAAAATACAGGAACTACGATGCGGGTACTGATTCCCGTTAATACAAAAAAATCTCCCTCGCGAAAGAAATCTGTCAGTAAGGGTCCGGAATGAACCATTTGCCTGATCGCATCAACATTCTCCTTGTGGAGGATGAGGTCAATCTATGCAATCTTCTTAAAGAAGGATTGGAACAGTCCTCGTCACGCTATCATATTCTGCATGCTCTTTCCGGTGAAGAAGCGGCTGAAATCATTAACACAAATCCTGTAGATGTTTTGATCACCGATATTAGGATGCCCGGCATTGATGGAATCGAGTTGATTAAACTGGGCATTAAAAAATATCCCGATCTGCAGAGCATTGTCATTACCGGGCATGGCGATCTGTCAACGGCTATTGACGCGTTAAGATTTGGAGCGACCAATTATTTTCAAAAACCCATCAGCATCAAGATCCTGCATCTTGCGATTGAAAAGAGCATTGAAAAGCTGATCCTCACAAGGCAAATTGCAGCCAGTGAAAAAAAATACCGCAGCCTGTTTGATCTGTCTCCCGACGGAATCATCATTTACCGGAATCACCGTATCATGCTGGCAAATCCCGCCGCCGTACAACTGTTGGGTTGCGGACCGGGGGAAGATCTGCTGGGGAAAAACATCCTCGATTTCGTTCACCCTGATTTTAAAAATGAACTTGGAAAAATAGGTCAGGCTGCTTCCGGTGAACAGAGCAGTCCACCCCCGGTCATTGAAAAGTTCATCAGATTAGATGCCCTGGAGATTGATGTAGAAATCAGGAGTATGCCTTTCTCATGGCAGGATCAACCGGCAACACAACTCATCATTCGTGATATTACCGAACGCAGAAGGAAAGATACCGAGTTGCACCAATACCGCGATCACCTCGAAGAGATTGTCAGTGATAAAACAAAGGACCTCGAAAAGGCCATGGCGATCATTGAGGAAGAAAGGGAATTGTACAGGGAGGGTCCTCTTGCTATTATCAGATGGGTTAAAAAGGGGGGGCAGCCCACCAGGATTAACTATGTCTCCCCGAATATTACCCGGTTCGGTTTCACGCCGGAGGAGCTCATTTCCGGAAAGATCAATCTATGGAGGATGATCCATCCGGACGATTATAAAAGAGTCAAGTCTGAAACGAAAACCTTTTTTTTGAACTCGGAGAATTATCTCGATCAGGAATTCCGTATTATTGTCCCCGGCGGAAATATTCGTTGGCTGCATTACATTTTAAGAAGGCATAACGAGAAGAAAGAATCAGGCGACCGGGTTTACCACAGTTTTATTCTGGATATTACCCATAACAAGACAGCACAATATGAAGTGGAGAAGCAGCGGGCACAACTGGTGAAGTCCCAGCGACTGGTATCACTTGGGAAAATGGCAACGGGAATCGGCCATGAATTGACGCAACCCCTTGCAATTATCAGGGCGCAAACCGAGATCATGCAGCTCGCCTTTAAAAAGGGTAAGTTGCCGGACCGTGACTTCATACACGATTCAGGGATCATCATTGAAGAAATCGACCGTGCTGTGGATATTATCGACCGGCTGCGGGATTTTGCCAGCGGTTCGATGACCTCCCGGGAAGAAGTGGATCTGAAAGACCTTGTCGATAAGACCCTGATATTTTTCAGAGAACAATTCAGGAATCGTGAGATAGACCTTATCGTTAACGCACCCGAAGACTTACCGACAGTATTTTTCAATGCTACACGATTTCAGCAGATATTTCTGAATATTGTATCCAATGCAAGGGACGCAGTTGAACATCCCGATTGCACTAACAGACCGAAAACGGTAACCATTAATTTAGCACACAGAGCAGCAACAGAAGCCGTCTGTCTCGAAGTCGCCGATAATGGTATCGGGATGACCGAAGAGGAACTCGAACACTGCTTTGACCCCTTTTTTAGCGGTAAAGAAGTCGGCGAGGGAACCGGCCTGGGATTATCCATAGTGCATGGTATTGTCAATGAATTTGGCGGAAGTGTGGATGTGGAAAGCAGTATAGGTGTAGGAACAACCATAGGCATTACGATCCCGGTTAAAACGACCTGAATGAGCACATCATACGACCTATCCAGATGCAGCTGGCCGGGGAATGATCCCCTGATGGTTGACTACCACGACAAGGAATGGGGGAATCCCCTCAGGGAAGACCGCAAGCTCTTTGAGTTTATGCTGCTGGATTCCTTTCAAGCCGGTTTGAGCTGGTCGATCGTCCTGAAGAAAAGAGAAGGATTCAGGAAGGCATTCGCCGGTTTTGATCCATCCGAAATCGCCTTATTCGACGAAAATAAAATTAGTGAACTGATCACAAATGATCAGATTATCCGCAATAAAATAAAGATAAGAGCAACTATCGGCAATGCCCAAAAATTCCTCGAAGTTCAAAAAGAATTCAGCACTTTTCACCACTACATTTGGAGTTTTGTAAATTTCAAGCCCATTGTAAACAGCTGGGAGACGGAAGATCAGATCCCGGCTACGAGTCCCGTTTCGGATGTGATGAGTGCGGATTTGAAACGCCGGGGATTCAAGTTTGCGGGCTCAACGATCTGTTACGCCTTCATGCAGGCAGCCGGCCTGGTGAATGATCATCTGATTCATTGTTTTCGGCATCCTGCCAACCAGAAATAACTGCCGGGAAATCGGGTAGCAACAAATGAATGAACAGGGAAAAAATACAGCACAAAACAGGGGCTTACCCCCGCCGGGAACTCCGGGTCAACCTCTGGCGGTAATCCTGGTTTCCGGTGGAATGGACAGCTGTGTTTCGGCTGCCTGTGCACTTGAGGACGGGTATTTGCCGGCCTTTCTGCATTTAAATTACGGCCAATTGACGATGTCGAGAGAATTGCGCGCCTTTCATGAAATAGCAGACCACTATCAGGTGACCCGGCGTCTTGTGACGAATGTGGAGTATCTTGCAGCAATTGGCGGGTCCGCACTGACCGATTCTGCCATCAAGGTTCCACAGGCCGATCTGGAGACGGCTGAAATTCCCGTAACCTATGTGCCCTTTCGGAATGGAAATATTCTCAGTATCGCCGCAAGCTGGGCCGAAGTACTGGGTGCCAGGGCAATCTATATTGGAGCCGTAGAAGAAGATTCTTCCGGTTATCCGGACTGTCGCAAATCATTCTATGAGGCATTTCAGGCAGCCATCAGAGAAGGTACGCGACCCGAAACGCAGTTAAAGATCATAACACCGCTGATTGATTTGTCAAAGCAGGATATTGTTCTCAAAGGGATACAGCTGAAAGCGCCTTTGCAGCTGACCTGGAGCTGTTACCAGCGCGAGGATGTGCCCTGCGGTGTCTGTGACTCCTGCGTCCTTCGTGCCAGAGGTTTTCAACGGGCCGGTATCGCCGATCCTATATTGGTGAGATAGAGTATCGGTACGAGCTGGATTACAGGATTTCCGGGTTGCCAACGCCGGGTCGGCAGGTTAGTTTTCCAAAATATAATTTAAAACAGCGATCACATCCAGGATGTTGATCACTCCATCATAATTGAGATCAGCTATGGTAATTTCAGCAGGAGTGGGAGTTTCTAACCCCAGGATGAAATCGATCATAATGACGATGTCCACCACATTAATCACACCATTATCATCCAGATCACCCGGCAGAGCGACCTGATTATAGGACATGACACGCAAATCATCCACGTAGATCCCATCCCCCTGAACATAAGTGTCGGAATTTAATGTGAATTTCAGCCAGACAGTCGATGCTCCGGAAAATTCGTCCAGTAACAAGGTCTCTTCAACCCAATCAGATTGACCATCATAGCCGAATTCATCTGGATTTTGAACCCCGAATCCGGATCCGTTATCCGTATAGGCTCCCTGCAGAGACGTCCAGTTAACAGCATCGGTGGATGCCCAAATCTGTGCAAAATCATATTTATTTTCAATATCCCATTTCAGGTCCAATTGTAAATAGGCATAGACAGACTGGGAAAGATCGAAAGGTTCGGTGAGGGTCATGGAAGAATTCGTGTTACTTGGATATTCACCATCGGGACTGTCGGTGAAGGAGTGCTGACCCTCATAGGCGATGTCCGAGACCCCCCAATCCGCTGACTGCCAAAGGGACATCCCCGATTCGGCATCATCAGCGAATGCTTCTGCAGGAGAACCGATCCTGATCTGCGTTGTATCCGTAAAAGTGAAATTCTGGGCATCCGTAACAGCGACAATAAAACTCAGCAGGTCTCCGTTCTGGGCATTGTCACCAACCGTGAAACCGGTCAGGAGGCCGAGATCAACAGACTCACGGGCACCGAGCGGGGCGAGAAAAAGTGTCTCCAGATCGGTAGAAGCATCCCCCAGTAATTGGACCGAAACCTGAACCTCCGATTGGGCATCAGACAGACCGCTGTTGGTTACGGCCAGGCCGAATAAATAGTCCTGGCCGGGTAGAAATGTGTCGTCTTCAAAGTAAACCGTACTACGATAAAACGGACCAACAGACCAGGCTGCAAATTTGTTCGGATACAGATTTATTTCGGCGATGGGTACAATTCTGTCCGAAGCAGGCCAGAAGCCGTCATTTGAATTTCCCACTTCAGGCGTGAAAGCAAAGATACCCTGATCGTTATACATCCAGGAATCCGAATCCCCGTTCACGGCGTAGTTGACGGTTTCCATGTCGGTTCCGAAGAGATAGTGATTAAAACGGGTCATCTCAGAGCCGTATTCCTGGTAAATGGCCAGATCGGCATCGGGCGGCAGTTCACCGGGTATCGTTCCCGACGGCATAATGAGCAAATCCCCGTAACCATGATAATTAAAGGTGATTTTGAAATTATGTGCAGCGACAAAATCGCGCACTGTCTGGGTTTCCTGTTCTGAGAAGGCTGATGTACCGCGATAGGTCTCATCGCACCAATCGCCGCTGGATCCCTCATCATTATAATTCCAGTTGAATCCGTAATTTCGATTGGGATCGACTCCCCGATAGGTACTTGCCGGGCAACCGGGTAACCGGTTTTTTCGCTGCATTCCGCCGCCGTCCGGATGATGCTGCCGGTTGTATTCATAACCGTCAGGATTTACCATGGGGATGAACCACATGTCCCGGCTATCTACCAATGCCGTAATTTCGGGATCCACACCGTAATTTTCAACCAGATGATACATGAAAAAGAGGACGGTCATAATGCTCTGGGGTTCCCGGGCATGGTGCAGGGATGTATAGAGAATTTCGGGCTCTCCTTCGTCGAGGTCCGGGTTGTCGCTGATGCGGACTGCGTAGATGGGCCGATTTTGATAGGTCGTCCCAATCTCGATTTTAGCACTGACCAGCTCAGGGTAATTGTTGTGCAGTTCGTCCAGATGTTCGATAACTTCATCGAAAGTGTAGTAGCCGCCCATTGAACCAACCCCGAAATCCCTATGGTAGTTTTCCGTGAGTCGTGAAGCGTAGAAAGCGGATAAATCCCTTTGGAGGATCTGTGGCTTATAGCCTTCGGTCACGAGCAAGTCGAGGTCATCTGCAGAAGCCGCAAATTCGAGATATGCAGGTATGCGGATGTTGGCGCCTTCCAGGTCAATCCCCAGGGAGCTTATGAAGGATACGTCCTGAGATGAGATATTTTCCAGCCGGACAAGGCTGAAGTTTTCCTCAGCCCACAGAATCGTAAAAACAGCCAGTAGTACAAAATATTTTTTCATTTTAGCCTATGATGATATTGATGATTGCAATGACATCGAGGATATTCACCACACCGTCCTCATTGAGATCAGCAAGGATCAGGGCATATCCGGTCAGTTCACCGTTACCGAGGATGTGATTTACCACTGAGACGATATCCAAAACGTCAAGGTTTCCGTCGAAATTCACATCTCCCGGTTGTGCCGGCTCACCCCCGATTGCATCGAAGGCAAAATATCCGGCAATGGGTAAATTATCCGCCCGCCCGGAATTATCTGCCGCATGGATATAATACTGAACTTCCGCATCTACGGGTTGGCTGGGGATTGTGGCAGCATACTCATTTTCATTGCCCGTGGAAGCCATAGGGACGGATGCATAAGTATCAGTGAGGGAAGTTTTCCAGTTGACATACACGCTGTCCATGATGAGGCTCTCGCCGCTCAGGGGAACGATAGTGGCGGTTACCTCATAACCGTCCAGTGGGAATTCCTGGTCATCAATGGGGTTGTGGAAGATCTCGAGCATTTGCAGATCAGGGATGCCTTTTGCCCGGCAGTGCAGCGCATCGGTTGGTTCCCAGGAACCGGTAAATCCCAGCACCTCATAACCCGGCATGGCTTCGGCATAAACGGCCAGGGCTTCATCGTCCCACTGACTGTTCATGATGGGAACAATCACTTTATCATTCAGGATGAGGGAGTTGGTGTAGGGTTGATTCTGGGGCGTATAAACCCGGTAAATCTCATAGGGCTCGCCGAAAGAATTTGTGTGCGTCTCGTAAAAATCAACGACGGCTTCAATCTCATCGTACTGGGGATGGGTTACAGGTACTTCCCGCAGTAAAATTTTACTCGGTGAGAGATATTTCCCCCAGCAGTCAATGTGATCGATGTAGGTGCCATTGGGGTCCTCCAGAGTGTAATAATTGGTAATGCCGTAATAGTCGGCCATGACCTGATCGACCTCTTCCTCCGTCATACTGGGATTTTCCTCGAGCACCAGATTGGAAGAGGACGCTGTGAAGTAGCTGTCGGACATATAGTTCCCTCCGGCGTGAACAATGTCTGAATCGTAATACCCCGTATTGAGGTGCTGAGACATCTTAAAAGGAGCCTGATTGTCATTAGGCCGCGGACGGTTGTAGGTATGATCAACCACCACAACTTCTCCTTCGCCGTCCACAACCCACCAGGGGCCATAATCCCGGGTCCAGTAACTGTCCGTCGGTCCCACGACATATTCCACATTGTCCATATTGACACCACCGTTTTGCATGGCATTATTGGCCGCACTCTGCTGGCTGCTGGAGACGAGACAATATACGATGACGTCTTCTGACATTTCACTGATGATCGATACGGAAATCCCGAAAGGATAGCGGATCAAAACGCCCTGCATGCGCTCGAATTCGGCAATATTCCTGATGGGAGTCGGCGGTGGATCGGTTTGCCGATTGCCCATTTCGTAAATCAGGTGCCGGTTTTGTAATTCCTCAGGTGTAAAACCTATGGGAAGTTCCTGAGCGGCGGCAGTGACGATCATCAGGGAAAACAGGGAGAGGAAGAATAGACTTTTCAGTTTCATGGTGCAGGTTCCTTACTATTATCAAAGAGTTGGTTCCATCGGTGCCCTCGTTCCCAACGGCACCAAAACAAATAATTCTGTCAGACGGTTTCCCGGGAAATTAAAAAGTATGCCGCATGCTACATGCTGCGGTATCTGTAACAATTTGTGAGTTATAGTTGCTTCGGCGGACTCAGGCGTAAATCCCGGTCTGACAATCAGGATGGTCCATGCCTGTGCAGTACAAGAGATCAGAGAATTCTAGCAGAATTATTGGTGCAGTCTGGCTTTGATCCCGCTCACCGTCCGTTTGAATTTATCCACTTCGTAATGGGTATGAAAAAGATCCTCAATCTGAAAATAAATATCCGAGGGATATTCTTCTTCTTCAAAATCCATCATGAAATTGGATTCCAGTTTGAGTGTGTAGTCCCTGAGAATTTCTTTTTTGCGGACTTTCCCGCGCATATAATTGAGCAAAAATTTTATTTTACCATCAGTTGTCACATGGAAAATAGGAATGACACCCCAGTCGTCAGATTTAACTTTATAGGTCATGGTGCCCAGGCCTTGTCCCCGTCCCCATGCGAGGACGTCGGCATCTGTTTCTGAAAATTTGATAAAATCCATAACCACATTGATGACATGCGGCGGGCAGTTTTCTTTTAAAGAATCGATGAAAGATTTTTTATTCCATTTTGCCATTGACTACCTTCCGATTTCAGAGCTGTTGTTTAAGATGTGTAAAAAGTGCACAGAGCGTGTCCTGTAAATTAATGGGTTAGAGAGCCTCCATGGTAGTTTAAACTTTACTTTGGTCTATGTATCTCAAGGGCTCCGGGAGATTGTCGGAGTACCAGGTGTGGTGGATCTGCGGATCGGTTGTCTCACTGAATTCAATCTCATAAGACGAGCAGGTGTCACAATTGTCGCCCGCATACTCATTTTTGAAGTATGGACCACAGACCTGCCCGGAAGTGATCAGACCCCTCAGCACTATGCTATGGAGGAGTGTGATCCGGATTTGTTTTTCCTTGTTCAATATCTAAAATCCTGATAGTTTAAGGCTATGAAAACAGGATAAAATTTTCAGTTCTGCAACATGCATATTTTACAGATTATTTACAATCGTTAAATCCAGGAGCATAAAATGAAAAAACAATTCATTCTTTTCCTCGTTCTCTTTTCCTCCCTGCTTTTCTCTCAAACCGATCTTTCAGGCAATATTTCCAGTGACCTGACTCTGGACCTTGCAGGGAGTCCCTACACAGTCATTTCGGATGTCACCGTGGATAACGGTGTTACACTGACGGTTGAGGCGGGTGTGTCTGTTAAATTTGACGCGTCCACACGTCTCTATGTAAACGGCAGCCTGGTTGCTTCCGGAGCGGCCTTTAGTTCCTCAGCAGGTGCGCCGGCGGCCGGAGACTGGGACTATATTCAGGTGGGAGATGCCACCGCTGGCGGCAGTGCAATGTTCACCGACTGTTCAATCTCCTATGCCGGTAAATTTTACCTCTATGATGGATCTGCGACCTTCACGAATTGCACGCTGGACAATTTTTCACAGAGTGGAATTGAGGTCCTTTCATCAGGAACGCTGGAACTGAACGGGACGGCCCTGAATCATGTAGGTTCACAGGGAATTTTCCTCAGGGATGGCAGCAGCGCCGTCATAACAGATGGTGATTTCAGCAATGCGGGGAAGGCCTTGACCCTTGAAGATAACACCACAGCGACAATCACCAACCTGACCGTCGTCAGCAGCCTGTATCCCGTCTGGTTTGACGGCCCGGCGACCCTCACCCTCAGCGGTATCCTCAATCTCACCGGGAATACTAACGATGAGATC
The DNA here is from genome assembly GCA_013152375.1 of FCB group bacterium. Lineage (GTDB taxonomy): Bacteria > Fidelibacterota > Marinisomatia > SCGC-AAA003-L08 > JACNLC01 > JAADGM01. The sequence goes on from JAADGM010000043.1 coordinate 17,081, forward strand.
TACATTAATCATGGCAGCAATCTGAACGACTGGGTTCTTCCGGCAGTGGACATTCCCTATTATTTCAACAACAATTATACGGTGAACAACAGCGGCAGCCTCGAAGTTGGTGACAATGAACTTCAGTTTAACAGCGGCAGGATTCTGTACATCAACGGCAATTTGACCGGTGACGGTGCTACTTTCACTTCTGCTGCAGGTTCTCCTTCCGCAGGCGACTGGAACTATATTCAGATCGGCAATACTGCGTCCACCGGTACCGCCAATCTATCAAACTGTCAAATCGCTTACGCCAGTAAAATTTTCATTAAAAACGGTACGGCCACGCTTAATAATTGCACGGTCGAAAATAATTCCCTCTATGGTCTGGAAGTAGCTTCCACAGGGACTTTGGACCTCTCGGACTCCATTATCAACGGATCGGGCGATACGGGCATAATGTCCCGC
>JAADGM010000104.1 GCA_013152375.1 FCB group bacterium
GCCGTCACAGAGCCGTCAAATTCATAGAGGGCCGGGTTGACCGTCCAGGATTCAATTCCTGGCTCGGGTACAATAATGTTGAATTCGAAAGGTGCAAGAGGGGTCCCAAGGGTCATGTTTTGTGTGAAGTCCACGGTCTCGGTGAGATCATATACTATATCAGCGGCGGCATCATAATATTTAAATGTCATTGTCTCGCCGGCTGATTGGTTGCTGTAAAGCAGCAGCATGAAAACAGTATAGCTGTCAGGGATGGTTATACCATTCACCACACCTCTGCACTCATTCCCCACAAAACCTGCCAATAAATCTGATGGGGTGCCTACCCTTACCCCGTATAATTGTACTGCAGCAGTCACAGATCCATCATAATCATAATTGCCGGGATTAACAGACCAATCCGGATAATTGGTCTGGCCGAATGAAATCTCTGCGATGGCAAACATGAATGTTAACAAATAAAAAATGTATTTTGCTTTCATTATCGACCCTCTTTGGTTTTTTGTGAGTTGTTTTTCAAACCTTTTAATTATATTCCTGAAAGAACTACGGATTCATCCTGAAATCCACCGTTGTAATTTTAACTTTCCCATGTCACAGGTGGAATCCTGTTGGATCTCCACCTGTGACATTAAAATGATCATTATATTGTATATTTCCTGCTGAAGTCTTACTTGATAAGCATCACTTTCTGAACAGTCGCAAAATTGCTTGAAGTCATCTTAACAAGATAGATCCCACTGGGTTGAGAATCAGCGTTCCACGTCACACTGTAATTTCCGGCAGGGCTCCAGTCATTTATCAGCACGTCAACTGTTCTACCCATCATATCATAGACGGTAATGTTCACATTGCCCGGGTTCTTCATAGAATATTCCAGGGTAGTTGAGGGGTTGAATGGATTTGGATAACCGCTGCTAAGGGCATATTCTGCAGGTAAATTCTCATCAATACCCAGAATTGAATTCTCTTCCAGGACGAAAGGAGTCGTGAGATCACCTGTCACCATATCGTTTGTGAACTGAACCGTTTCGTCGTAACTATAGACGACATCCGCTTCTGAATCATAATAACGGAAAGTGACCTCTTCACCGTCAGTCTCGTTACTGGAGATCATCAGCGGGTAGATATATGTGTCAGTTCCCGGGAAGTAAATTCCGTGGACAACACCGCGGCATTCATTACCGACAAATGCCGCTAACAGATCGTTCTCCGAGCCAACAACGGAGCCGTTCAGTCTGACGGAGGCCGTTACCGATCCGGAAAATTCATATTCGGCGGGATTAATTACCCAGTCTGCAACTGCCCGGGAGAGCTCATCAGCCAGCACGGGACCAGTATTTTCTGACAGCAGGCCACCTCCAAAATCGGGATAGAATAATTGATCTGCAACATCCATTCTGAGCATATAACCATTCAGCGGTTCCAGATTATCGAGGATACCGAACCAGCCGAACCCGTCAATATACTGGGCAAAAGCTGAATTTTTAGCTTTAATATAATTCCCGCTATTGCCGATGGATGCCAGGGCCGTATTAATGTCTCCCGGATTCTGAGGTGTGAAACCAACCCAGTTCCAGCCGAAATTCAGGTCGATTGGTGTAGCCGCCGGGTCTACGGGGAAGCCCGTGATATCCCATTGTGCATTCACCGACATTTCCAGTTTGAACATCGCCGTATTGTTTAAATCCGTCAGTGTACCAAACCAGCCGATACCATCGACATACTGAGCAAATGTACCCCCCTGACTCTTGATATAAAGACCGTCTGCACCGATGGATGCAAGCACAGAGTTCAGGGTCATATCATCATTAATAAGGTTGAGGGATATCCAGTTCCAACCGGAATCCAGCTGGCGGGTATTTAGGTAGCAGTCATTAAGCGGATCCGCATCGCAATTTCCACAGGGATCCATTTCGGCCAAACCGCCCCAGTCGCCGTTACAGTCCTGAACACAATCATTTTCCGCATCGGCATCACAGACGCCGCACATGTCAACATAGGCTGAGCCGCCCCAGTCGCCGTTACAGTCCTGAATGCAGTCGTTGTTGGGGTCATTGTCACAAGTGCCGCACATATCGGCAACTGCATCACCGCCCCAGTCGCCGGCACAGTCCTGAACACAAGCCTCAAGACCCGTACTGCCGCCCACGCAGACATCACACATATCAATGTAGGCGCTCCCATAGGAAACACCGGCGCAATCCAGGGTTCCGGCTGAAATCAGATCGACATCAAAGACTGCAAAATGCTCCCACGGAAAATCCTGTGAGGCAACGGCAGTAGTGTACTGCATCGCTGAGGCATCATAGATCTTCCATGATGGAATATCGCCAGGTGTCATAAATCCATCTGTCTCGGGCGTGCCATCGTCGCCCATCACGACAACCACAGTAAGCGGTCCCGCCCATTGTGCAGCACCAACCAGCAGGTCTCCCTTATAGGCTGCTATCCAGTCAAATTCGCTCAACTCAACATCATCAAGGGTGGACATGGCGACCCGATAATGAGTGTGTACGGTTGAAGCAGGTGCAGCAAAGGGCAGGTTATTGACGTCATAGCAGGACCCGTCATCAATGGTTGCTGCAGGATCATAGTTAATGGCGTTTTCATCCGTGCAGCCAAAACATGCGTTGTCATTATCCGGATCATTATCGCAGACGCCGCATTCATCCAACAGTGCGTCTCCGTAATAAACCCCGTTACAGTCTGCAGGAGGTTCTTCAACGTAAATGCAATCACCGATAGTCGTCGCAGGAGCATGTCCCACTGACCCGGCTAGAATAGCATTGGCAATACAGGCATCCCCTGAAGGTCCGTATTCGAAGTGAATCTCAGCAAAGATATCCGAGCCTGCAGGATAGAAATCTCCCGAAATCGAGAACAGGATCACGTGACCAGCATCAGGATTCACCTGCAGCTGGAAACCACCGTTCGTCGCCAGTCCATCAATCATGGTAAACCCTTCGAGGTCAAACTGAAACCCAAATACATCTACGTCTGATGTATAGGCCAGATAAAGGGTTCCAAAGTCCGGACTTGAAGTATCGACACTGTCAAAATAGATCATGGCCTCACCGTCATCGGACTCATCAGTACAATCGGCAACCCAGCCGTCTGCGGGGACTTCACCCTCACAGTAACTGGTCTCAGTTCCGGGGTTCCCCAGGCCATCGCCATCAAAATCGGAACAATATGTTACTGGTGCCGGAGCATCGCAACCGCATCCCATATCAGCCCAGTTGGCTTCGAGACCCGTGTCTCCGCCGACACAATAGCCGCAATCGTCGATGAAAGCCGTACCACCCCAGTCACCGTTGCAGTCCTGCATACAGTCATTTTCAGGATCATCATCACAGGTACCGCACATATCCAGATATGCACTGCCACCCCAGGTGCCGGCACAATCCTCTTCACAGGCGATCAGTCCCGTAGTGCCGCCGACACAGTCACCACAGTTATCAACATAGGCATCTCCACCAAAGACACCGGCACAATCCGGCATGATCGCATCGAGGAAATCAACTGGATATAAGCCCAGATTTTCCCAAGCCAGACTGCCGGAAGCAGTCACGACCGTCTGATAGAAAATATTTTGGTCGGCATCCCAGATAACAAAAGTCGGAACATCACCAACCGTCATGTAGCCATCCGTATAGCCTTCTTCTTCATCACCCATAGCAGGTACGGGAGTTTCACTCCCCGCCCACTGAGCTGCCCCGACACAGACATCTCCATTGAAAGCACCGATCCAGTCATATTCTGAAAGTTCGAATCCGCCAATGGACGCATCGTTTATGAAATAGAAGGCCTGAAGTGTGGATTGTTCAAAGTTAAACTCGGTGGGAGGATATAGGCAACTGCCATCATCAATGGTGAAATCAGAACCGTAATTCATGGCAGTATCATCGGTACAGCCGTAGCACCATAGTTCTTCCAGGCCTGTATTTCCCAACACACAGCCACAATCATTTTCAACAGCCTCACCGAAACAGTCACCGTTGCAGTCCATATCGCTGTTTTCGGCATGACCGGTATCACCTTCGGAACAGGTGCCGCAGTCATCGATGAAAGCGGTTCCGAAACAATCACCGTTACAGTCGAAGGCCCAGTTTTCTTCCATCCCGGTGTTACCGCCTACACACTCGCCGCAGCTGTCTGTGAAGGCTTCACCGAAACAGTCACCGTTACAGTCGAAGGCCCAGTTTTCTTCCATCCCGGTGTTACCACCAACACATTCGCCGCAGCTGTCTGTGAAGGCTTCACCGAAACAGTCACCGTTACAATCTTTATCGGCATTTTCACCAAAGCAGACGCCGCAGTCATCCTGGGCCCAATTTTCGGTCATTCCCGTGTCTCCGCCGACACATTCGTTACAATCATCAACGAAAGCTTCGCCGAAGCAGACACCGTTACAATCCATGGCCCAATTGATCTCCTGACCCGTCGTTCCGCCAGAGCATTGGCCGCAATCGTCGATGATGGCATCACCACCGGGCAATCCGGTACAGTCATCCAGCATGGCAGTCAGTGTCATAATGGTAAAGGTTCCAAGATTGTACCAGCCGAAATTTTCTGAAGCCTCTGCCAGATACAGAACATCTGCAGAAGCATCATAGATCATAAAGATGGGCTCTACCCCGTCGGTCATGTAACCGGCGGTCCAGGGTGTTCCATCGTCTCCCATGACCGGAATATCCGTGTAAGCCCCGGACCAACTTGCGGCTCCTACCGGAACCATCCCGGCTGGTATTGTACCGTCATAGTCTGCAGGATCAACGGAGCCGTTAAAAGCACCGATCCAGTCTTCCGGATCAAGTTCGACTCCGCCGATTGTAGCCATGCCAATAAAATAAAAAGCCTGTAAAGTCGATTGTCCGAAAGCGAAGAAAGGTGGAGGTGACCCCTCAATCCAGCACCAGTTATTATCGATGTTGGCCCAGGGATCATAGTTCAAAGCTTCAGGATTCATACAGCCGCTAATATCCCAATCGGCTCTTAGCCAATCCAGTACCGGCGTCCCGAAATTCTCCCAGGGGACATTTTCTGAAGCCGTGGCGGAATAGTAAGTATCATGCGAAGTGCTGTAAATCACGAAATAAGGAATATCCCCAGCCTGCATATATCCCGCTGTCCATGGATTGCCATCGTCTCCCATAATGGCAATGTCCGTGAAGGGACCATTCCAATGGCGGGCACCCACACAGACACCGTCTTTAAAAGCACCGATCCAGTCGTCGGTCGAAAGCTCCACGTCATTTAGAGTAGCAATTTCAAAGAAATAATTAGCCTGCATGGTGGATTGACTGTAGTCGAAATACTCTTCCACCGGAGGCATATTGTCATACTGGCAGCTTGAATCCATAAGCAGGGCTTCAGGGTCATAATTAAGTGCATTGGGATCCAGACAGCCATAACAATCGTTGGTTCCAAAACAGACCCCGCAGTCGTCCACATCGGCATTGGGTGTAAATCCTGTCAGCCCACCTGCACAGACACCGCAGTCGTCAATGGCAGCTTCACCAAAGCAGTCACCGTTACAGTCCTGATCACTGTTGGCTGCATGGTCAGTTCCGCCTTCTGAGCAAATTCCGCAATCATCAATGAAAGCTTCTCCATAGCACTCGCCATTACAGTCCATGGCCCAGTTTTCGGATTGACCCGTCGTACCGGCGACACATTCGCCGCAATCGTCTAAATAAGCCGTGCCTTCGCAGACGCCGGCACAGTCCACAACAGCAGTACCAAAGCACTCGCCGGTGCAGTCCATGGCCCAGTTATAATCGAGTCCCGTACTTCCGCCGGAACATTCTCCGCAATCGTCAAATACAGCTGTGCCGCCCATCTCACCGGCACAATCCGGTTCATCGGGATCAAAGGCCATCAAATAATCCAGCACCGGTGTGATGAACACATCCCAGGGGACCTCTTCAGAGGCAGTAGCATCCAGATAGTTCTCCGTTGAAGCATTCCAGATCATGAAGGTCGGTACTTGTCCGACATTCATATAACCCGTGGTGAATTCAGAGCCGTCATCGCCCATGATCGGAATGTCAGTATAGGGACCATTCCATTGCCGGGCACCGACGCATACATCACCATTGAAGGCTGCAATCCAGTCATCCGTTGAAAGTTCATAGCCGTTTATGGTGGCAGTTATAAAAAAGTAATTTGCCTGCTGAGTAGATTGGTTAAAACTAAAAAATTCTTCCACCGGTGGGTTACACCAGAATTCTGCCAGACCGGTCTCGCCGCCCACACAGCCACATTCATTTACGAAGGCTGTGCCGCCACAGTCACCGTTGCAGTCCATATCGGCATTCCCGCCGAAACAAACACCGCAATCGTCCATATCGGCATTCCCGCCGAAACAAACACCGCAATCGTCCATGTCGGCATTGTTTCCGTCGCAGACACCGCAATCGTCAACCACAGCCGTACCGCCCCAGACTCCCAGACAGTCCTGTACACAGTCGTTGCCCGGGTCCGCATCACAGGTGCCGCACATATCCTCTACGGCCGTGCCGCCCCACTCTCCCAGACAATCCTGCACGCAGTCGTTAGCCGGGTCGTTATCGCAGGTACCGCACATATCTTCAACAGCATCCCCAAAACAGACACCGGCACAATCCATGTCGGCATTATTGCCTTCGCAGACACCGCAATCGTCAACCACAGCCGTACCGCCCCAGACACCCAGACAGTCCTGCACGCAGTCGTTGCCCGGGTCCGCATCGCAGGTACCGCACATATCCTCTACGGCCGTACCGCCGCAGTCTCCGGCACAGTCCACTTGCAGACAGGAGCCATCGTCCTGGGTCGCATCAGGATTGTAGTTACAGGCTTCCATGTCCATGCAACCGGGGAGATCAAAAGTGGCCGATAGGCTGTCAATGAAAGGAGTACCCAGGTTTTCCCAGGGAACATCCTGTGACGCGACAGCATCAAGATATAACCCTGCAGAGGCATCATAAATTTTGAAGATCGGAATTTCATCCGTCTGCATATATCCCGTCGTAAAGGGCGACCCATCGTCTCCCATGAGACCCAGTGAGGTGAATTCACCTTGCCACTGAGTGGATCCTACGCATACGGTCCCTTCGTGATTATAGGCTGCAACCCAATCTTCACTTGTCAGGACAACACCGTTAGTCGTTGCTGTCTGTATGAAATAAAATGCCTGAAGTGTAGAGATGTTAAATGCAAAAACCTCTTCCGGGGGACCATCCTGGGAAAAGATAGTCCCAAAGGTAAAAACAATTCCCAAAATGATTGAGAGGATATGTTTTCTTGACATTGTCATAACAGGTATCTCCTATACTGTGAGTTTTACGATTATATTAAAATTTAAATTAGCCTTATTATATACTATTAAAAGTAAGAACTTCTCTCGATACTTACAAAGCGTAAAATAGTAAAAAATAAAGAAGTTTTACAGAGAATTATACTCAAGAATGAATAATTTTTTTGAAGAGAAGTTGGGATGAGCTGAAATCAGCGGTATTTTTCCCGCAATTCGATTAGCAGAGATATAAAGAATATACCGCTGCTCCCTGGTGCCTGCGGCCAAGTTTTACCCTTCCGGTTGCGGTCGATGAGCAATATATCTGTGAATATCCTGAAATCTACATCTTATTCAAATAATTAAGAATATGTTGACTCCACAGGGATTAACCGCTTTGGATATCTTCAATGAAAGAGCAAGGCGGTTATTGTTTTCTTCGTACTCTCCGGAAGGAGAGTATTGCAGCGGCTTTACAGAGAAATCCCCGGTGTCGGATCAGCCCTGTGGTTTTTCCAGTATAACGCCGCTGGCAACGAAGTTATTATATTTTTTTTCTACGACAGTACCGTCTTCCAGTTCATCTTCATAGGTCTCAACAGTAAAGATCCCCTGCACGGTAGCTTTTCGTCCGGCGCCATCCTTAGGCATGAAAAAGGCATAATCTTTAAACCGGACGGTAATCGTCGAATCACCATCCTGCAGGTCCATCCAGCAACCCTTTTTCTGACAAATATTTATGACGGTTCCCTCAAGACGAAATTCTTTCCCGATATGTCCTGAAGGGTCGGACAGGATTGTTTCCAGGGGCGTTGATTTTGTCAAGGTTATCTATCCCTTCGCCGTAAATATCAGCATTATTCGTTTTACTGCAGCCGGCAAATAAAATGAGGAGCAGGATCAGTATTTGATATTTTATTTTCATGTTGATTTCCTTTGGGTTATGGTTTCTTTTTCTTTGAATTTTGCATTAATTTAAAAAACATGTAAATCCCGGTCACTGCGTACACGATCAATGCCACAGAGAGCAGGTCATAGTAAATCCAGGCCCAGTCACCGAAAAACTCTCCCGAATGCAAATCGTAAATCAACCAGGAGAGGGGTACCGAATCCCGGTCTGAACTAAATTCACTTGAAACTCCCTGCGCCCTGCGGAGATTATCCAGCCTAATCTGATAATGATCGGGCAGGACGGCCGTCGGCACCCGTACTCTCGAAAACAGAGTCGTATCATGTTCGTGAATCAGCATGATCCCGGTGACGGCGATGATGATGAGAATGATGCTGGTGACCGTCATCAGCCATTTCCAACTGCTAAAGGAATAGCGATGCGTCAATCGCCAGATTTTATAACTCAATTCCGGAGGTTCCCCTCAATTAGATATTTATTTACTTTGATGCCAGTTTTAGTGCCCGGTTGAATCTCATTCCCGGAAAACGCAGTCAGCAGTCGGTCTGTGACGTACTCTGACTTTTGGGAGACGGCCACTCCGGGATTTGATCCGCAGTCGTTATCACACGGATAACAAGGGTCATCCTCAGCTGAAACCACTGCCGGCAGGAGCCGAACATCCTTTGGGGGCCGGTCCTGTTGCAATGGAGGCCTTCAGTGATAAAATGCGTTCGGCGTGATGCTTATTGCAGGCACTGCATTTTACAGCGCTGTCTGGTGTCGAATGTGACGGAACAAACGCACTGAATATTTTTCCGCAGGATTGACATTTGTATTCAAAAACTGGCATATGAGATACTTTTTAATTTTTGATTTAGTTGATTATATGTTAAGCTCAAGCTAACAGAAGATACGCTCCTTGCGCTTTCTTTATAAACCTCTTCATCAGCAAATTTAATTTTTATTTCCTGAGGCCCTTTGCCTCTCCTTCGAGTTTATGAAAATTATTTTATCGAAAAAAGGTTAAATCCCTTATTTGTTGTAAAAACCGTAAAAAGGTTACAACTTTACTTTTTCTTTTTTATGGGAAAAAATGCAATGAATCCAACAAATGAGAAATAGAGTGCTGACTTCCACCAGGTTCCGGTTAAAAGACACTGCCCGTTTTTACAGCCAATTAGTTTGTAATAGGCCAGTCCGAGGACAGCCCCGGTAAGGGTTGCAATAATAGTACTGCGATATCGTTTCAGACTTTACAATCCCTGATACAGTTCATTATTCCATTTAAAATTTCATCATTGACTCGATAGTAGATAAAATTCCCTTCACGTCTTTTTTTCAACAATCTGTTGGTTGACATGATTTTCAGATGTTGACTTGTCACAGCCTGCAGAAGCCCGATATGCTTTTGGATCATCCCCACATTTTTCTCACCACTCTCCAAATATTCCATGATTTTCAGACGGACAGGATGTGCGAGTACTTTTAATGATTTTGCAGCTCGATTGATTTTATCAATCCTGAGTTCTTTTTTGGCGGCCATTTTGTACCTCAACTTCATAAAACAAATAATTAGGTCTAATATTCGCTAGTAAAAATATCAAGTTTTGTATATATACTTCAACACCGATAAAATAAGCAGAAATATATTATTTTATCGCTTATCTAAAATGACCAGAATTTCGGAATAAAATAGGTAGCCATCCCCCAGAATATCAATGTGAGCGGGAAACCTGCTTTCACATAGTCCCAGAATTTATACTGGCCGGGACCATACACCATCAGGTTGGTCTGGTATCCCATGGGTGTCATGAAACTTGTCGAAGCGCCGAAAGCAATGGCCACGAGAAAGGGACGGGCATCAATCCCAAGGGCATTTGCAAGTGCAATCCCTACGGGTGTCATGACAATCGCAATCGCTGTATTCGAGATAAAGGCCGACAGAAAAAAGGCTGCGAAATAAATGATTGATACATATACCCTGTAATTGGGAGATTCGGCTTTCGTGATAAGGTCACCGAGATAAATAATGGCTTTCCCGATGATCATATCGGTGTGCGTTGTCTGAATTGCCGTTCCTACGGGTACGAGCGCAGCGATTAAAAAAATAACGGGCCAGTTGATGGATTCATATGCATCCTGAATTGAGATGGTTCTAAGAATTAACAATAAAACAACACCCAGAACAACCCCTTTAATCAGTGGTATGATATCCATTGCGGCCAGAAACATGATCAGGGGAATGACCAGAATTGAAAGCCACCAGTATCGTTCATAGCGAAGATGAATATCGAGCTCTTCCAGTACGATGAGATCTTTTGTGGCTTTGAGGGATTCAAGTTTTCCTTTGGGCACCATTACCAGCAAGGTGTCGGAGAATTTCAATCTGATATGGGCAATTTTTTCCATCAGGTCCACCCGGTGTCTCCGGATGGCCAGCACGAAACTGTTAAACCGGCCTCTGAAATCAAACTCCTGCAGCGTTTTGCCGATCAGACCGGAGCCGTGAGAAACCACCGCCTCAACAATGACATGATTCTGTCCGGTCAATTCCTGCTGTGTCATTTTGACATCAGACAGCAGCAGCACATTCAGCTCTTCCTTAAAGCGCATAATCGAATTCGCATTGATCTGGATGAGAAAAACGTCCCCGGCTTTCAGTTCCATATTTTTAAGGTTGAAACGGTAGCGGATATTCTCTCTGATGATCATGTATAACTGAATATCGTATTTTTTTGACAAATCAAGTTCGGCAAATGATTTGCCCACAAGGGGTGATTCAGAGCCAATTTGAAATTCCGTGAGAAATCTACCCAAACGGTATTTCCGGGCCAGAGAAGATAAAATCGACCTGGAGGGCATGAACCAGCGGGCAATAACCATGTTATAAAATAAACCGACTGTGAGAAATATGAGACCCAGTTTTGAGAATTCGAACATCTTGAAGGGACTGATCCCGTTATCCTCCATGACCGCGCTCACCACCAGGTTCGTGGAAGTCCCTATCAGGGTCAGGGTCCCCCCGAATATAGCTGCATACGACAAGGGAAGCAGCAGTTTAGTCGGACTGATGCGGAACTTCTGACAGAGCTGTATCGCCACAGGAATAAAAATTGCCACGGCTGCCGTATTGTTTATGAAGCCGGAGACAACCGAAACGATAAACAGAAATGAGAAGACCGTCGTCCATTTCCGACCGCCGAACAGTTTATAAACCCGGTCTGCAAAAACTTCCAGGAAACCAGTTTTCGAGAGAGACCGGCTCAAAATAAACATGGATGCGATGATGATAACCGCCTTATTGCTGAACCCGCTGATGGCCTCATCGGGGGAAATAACACCGAACAGGAGCAGCGCGCCCATAGCAGTGAGAGCCGTTACTTCCATGGGGACGTATTCAAGGGCGAACATAATGATGGTCGCCGTCACCACCAGGAGCAGAATAATAATGTTAAAGGTTATTATCAATTGTAATCTTTAGTTGGTTGTCCGATTGTTAAAATTAAATGTAATGAATGGTTTTTATTCATAAAAAGGTTTGTCCTATTTTTAAGCACTAAATTTGAATTTAAATTAGCAAAGATCTTCTTACATCACTCGATAATTGAAGGACAAATATTTCGATGAAACTCTGGTATATCGCCGCGGCAGTGTGTCTTCTCAACATCCCTTTCGGATACTGGCGTCAAAATGTGCGGAAATTTTCAACCCAATGGGTTCTCGCCGTTCATTTGCCGGTACCTTTCGTAATCGCCATGCGCATTTTCGGGAGACTTGGCTGGCATTTATCAACTTTTCCGGTGCTCATTGGCGCTTACTTCACGGGCCAGTTCTTCGGTGGATACCTCCAAAAACAGTTCACAAAGCTGATGAACCATCCTACAACTTCCTGTCTCGTCATTGATCTGGCGGTACTCTCAAAAAACCGCTTTTTGGAGCACGGCGACCATTCGTGAACGACGGCCTTGACAAATCTGAACGCAAAAGTATTTTATTCGTCTGTACCGGCAATACCTGCCGTTCACAGATGGCCGAAGGACTTGCCCGAACACTGAACTGGCGGGCTCATAGCGCAGGCGTTGAACCGGGGTTTGCCGTCAACCCCCGTGCCATTGCTGTTATGGCAGAGATCGGGATTGATATTTCAGGACAGATACCCAAAAACCTGGATAATCTTTTGACTGAATATTATGATTACGTTGTCACCTTGTGTGATCATGCCAGAGAAACCTGCCCCAATTTCACGGGGAAAGCCGGTAGAGTACTGCATCAGGGATTTCCCGATCCTTTTGAAATGCGGGGTACTGAAGAAGAAATCCTGAAAGTCTATCGGAAAAGTCGCGATGACATCTACCGCTGGCTGAAAATCTTTACCCGTGACAACCTGGAATCAGCCAGACTGAATAATTGAGTAGACTTGAATGGCTGCGCTCGACCCATTTGCTGTAAAATCCATGTTGTTTTTCACCGGGGCCGGGATGTCCGCCGAGAGCGGCGTTCCCACTTATCGAGGGAGAGGCGGAATCTGGCATCAGTATAACTGGGAGGATTATGCCTGCCAGGCTGCTTTTGATAATAATCCGAATAAAGTTGTGGAATTTCACCTTCGCCGCCGGGAAGCCCTGCGGAAATGCCGCCCGAACCCGGGACATCTGCTGCTGGCTAAACTTGAGAAAAAATACCACAACGTCACCGTTATTACACAAAACATCGACGGACTCCATCAACGGGCAGGATCTGAATCTGTGATTGAATTACATGGCAGTCTCTGGCGGGTCCGCTGTGATTTCTGCGGGATCCGGAAAAATGATCTCGAAAATAAATTCCTGGGCAGATCCTGTGAGTGCGGCAAACCTTTTCGCCCGGATATCGTCTGGTTTGGCGACAGCCTCGATACCCATGTCATCAACGCAGCGCTGGCGGTGGTCCGGGGTTGTGAACTGTTCATCAGCGTGGGTACGTCGGGCAGTGTCTGGCCAGCCGCCGGGTTCCCGGCCGAGGCGAAAGCAAACGGAGCCCGCTGCCTTGAGATCAACCTGGAGAAGACCGAACTTTCCAGCACATTTGATGAAATCCTGACGGGAAGAGCAAGCGATGTTTTAACGGCACTTTTTCCTTGTTGCTGATTGACTCACCTGCAATTCTCAAATCTCCATTTTCAGAAAAATAGTCTGGTAATACAGTTCACCCGATCACCGTATATTTCGCACCACGAAATCCCCTCAGTTCCCGATAAGTGACAGTGGCGGAATTAACGATCAACCCAATAAACTGACAGATCATGAGAAAAAACAATTTTCGGAATATCGCAATTATCGCCCATGTTGATCATGGCAAAACAACCTTATTGGACGGCATGCTCCGGCAAAGCGGCACCTTCCGCAAAAACCAGGAGGTCCAGGATCGGGTCATGGATTCCATGGATCTGGAGCGTGAACGCGGCATCACCATTACGGCCAAGAATACGGCTGTAATCTACAAAGACGTCAAAATAAACATCATCGATACGCCGGGACATGCGGATTTCGGCGGTGAGGTCGAGCGCAGTCTTAATCTTGTGGATGGAGTCCTGCTGCTTGTTGATTCCAGCGAGGGCCCTCTCCCCCAGACCCGCTTTGTCGTTCAGAAGGCACTCGCAAAGGCATTACCCATGATCCTCGTCATTAATAAAATTGACCGGCATGATGCCCGTATCGAAGAAGTCATCAGTGAAGTATACGATCTTTTCATTGATCTGGATGCCACGGATCAGCAGATTGATTTTCCCATCCTGTACACAAACGCCAAAGCCGGTATCGCCCACCGGCGTCTCACGGATGATTCTCAGGACTTGCAGCCCCTGTTTGACACGATTCTCTCATACATTCCCGGTCCCGATGTGGAAGATGATCATATCCCGCAATTTCTGATCACCAATCTGGCCTACGACCCCTATGTGGGACAAATTGCGGTAGGGCGGCTCAGTAACGGGTCCCTTGAGATGAACCGGCAGTACAGCCTCTGCGGAATGTCCGAAATCAAGAAAGGCATCAAATTCTCGGCTTGTTACTCTTTTCAGGGATTGATCAGAACCTCCGTACAGAAACTCGAAGCCGGGGATATCATTGCCATTGCCGGCGTGGAAAATGTGAAGATCGGGGATACGATCTCCTCAAATGAGACTCCCAAGCCCCTGCCCCGTATCCATGTGGATGAACCCACGGTGTCGATGATCTTTTATGTTAACAACGGACCTTTTGCCGGAACCGAAGGAAAATATCTGACTTCCCGCCATCTTAAAGACCGTCTGGAACGCGAGGTCCTGTCCAATGTCTCTTTGCAGGTAAAACCCCTTGAAAGGGCGGATGCCTTTGAAGTGCTGGGTCGGGGTGAATTGCAGATGGCCGTGCTGATCGAAACCATGCGCAGGGAAGGATATGAATTTATGGTTTCCCGGCCTCAGGTGATCAAAAAGCAGGTTGACGGGCAAACCATGGAACCCATGGAGCAGGTTTTCCTCGATATTCCTGAAGAAAATGTAGGGATCGTAACTGAAAAACTATCCATTCGTAAGGGGCGGATGACCAAAATGGTCAACCCGGGGCACGGCCGGGCCATTATGGAATTCTCAATTCCATCGCGTGGACTTATCGGTTTTCGCAGTCAGTTCCTCACCGATACCAAAGGTGCCGGGATCATGAATAAGATTTTTGCCGGATATGCCCCATGGTTTGGCCCCATCCCCCAGCGTAACAGCGGCACTCTGGTTGCGGACCGCCCCGGAAAAGTCACTACCTACGCCAGTCTCGCCATGGTGGACCGGGGTGAGTTGTTCGTGGAAGTGGGTACTCAGGTCTATAAGGGAATGATCATCGGAGAGCGTAACCGACCCGGAGATTTGTATGTGAACATCACCCGGGAGAAAAAACTCACCAACATGCGCGCTTCCACTTCCGATTTCACGGTTACGCTGAGACCACCCCGCAAACACTCCCTCGACCAGTCGATTGAATTCATTGCCGAGCAGGAACTGGTGGAGATAACCCCTAAAAGCATCCGGTTGCGGAAAATGGAACTGAACACCAAATAGCTGAATAGCAGCGTAAAAGTCAGTTCCACCGGAAAAATCCGGACGGTTCGTCAATCCCGTGTCACCGGATCCCCCAGCTTTTCCACTTCAAACTGCTGTATTTGCAGCTGCTTTCTCCACCGCTTTTAATGTTGCGGCCGGCAACCTGGCTTGAGCAACTTCAAAGAGCTCTCGTTCTTCAAAGCGGATATGAGCCTCAAGAAGATCACCGAAAGCGTTTAATGCCGCAATAGTTCGGTTCTTCGTATCATTGATGAAGGCTCTAAGTTCTCTGTGATCGCTGTAGAATCGTTTAACCAGTTCTTTTTCTCCAAGTGCTTCAAGGGGTGGCGCAAGATACTTTTCCTCAACAATAAAATGTGGGTTTAATTCAAGCCGGAATTTTTCTTCCACTTCCTGCCATACTCTTACTGCCGAGGGGGCATCACCGGCAACCCGCGCATGACGCGCCAGAACGAGACCCTGATGATGGTCATCAGAAAGTTTGCGTAGTTCCGGAAAACGCTTCATAAAATATTTTCTCCTTAAAATTTATGATTGCAGATTGAGGTCCTGCAGGATCGGACCGGCTTTCTCAACCGTGATTTTGTGCTCTTTGTTACCAACTTTACTGAAAGACGCATTTTACCCGAAAGATCATTCCCCGATGACCGTAAGCGGCTCCCGGATAAGGGTTCTGCGATGCTTCAGCCGATTGATCAGGCCCCAGGGCAGGTAGAGCAGCAGCATATTGACAGCAGCAAAAAGTTCAATCCCCAAAATATAATACGGCCAGGGACCGAAATAATTCAGCACGCTGAACGTCTCGGGTTTATGCATAACATACATATAATTACTGCCGAGGATCAGGTTGATCCCATAGACAATAACAAGATAGATATTCCCAATGATCAAAGCACGTACGCCGCCCTTTAAAGTGGGCCGGTAGCCCCGGGCGAAGATACAGAACAGTGCCGCATAGATGATCCCGGTATGGGCGATGTAAGTCTCAAAGAACCTGTAATGGGGAAAACCGAAAACCTCAAGATTGGGCGTAACCAGCGCCTGGAGAGCACCCCCGATCCCCAGATAGTAAAGTAATTCGAAAACCCGAAATGAGGGTTTGAGCAGTAAAAATACCGATACCCAGACCATGGTCCCGCAGAGATGGAACGGCAGCATTCCCTGAACTGTCCACAACCCGTTAATCGCATTCCAATAATGCCAGATGACTTCATTGGCGGCAATTGTCCCCGCCAGTAAAAACCGAAAAGGTTCCGAAAACCGGGAACCGTATCGGCGATTGGCCCCATAAACCAGCAGGATTCCTCCTGCAATGAATACCAGGGTTGCAAGGTGAGTAAATCCAAACAGCCGGAAAGGCGCACCCGTATAATTGTAGGAAAAATAGTTGGTCAACTACAGGCCCTCAGTAAAATATAACGCACAAATTTTGTTCATCAAACGGTAACTCCAACTCCCTGATTTCATGATCTATCCGGGGGAATACAGCGAAGCCCATCTATTCCGATAAAACGAATGTGAAGATGGATAAACGATGTAATTTAACTCACTAAGGTCGGCTCAGCCAACCCAATTGGCTGTAAATACGGCGCACAGTTTTCAAAACTTCAATTGCGCCCGCACCCCAGCGTTTAACCGTGTACTTCAAATCTCTGTTCTGTAATCTCTTTATGTTGGTAATTTACCAAATATGATTAACTGAATTTTAGGGAGAAAGCACATGAAGAGAGTTTTTAGGAACCTGGATGATAAAAGAATTGCCGGGGTCTGTTCCGGAATCGCCGAATATTTTGATATCGATCCGGTGCTCATCAGAATTATTTTTCTCTTTGCCCTTTTTGCCGGAGGAACCGGCGTACTGGTCTATCTCATTTGCTGGTTCATCATTCCCCCCAAGGTTTCCGGAGAGGTCCGTTAAATGATTGAGGTCAGAAATGTCTCCAAAATATTCAAACTTTCACGGAAACAGCGCAAGGAGATGGGGGGAAATTTCCAGGGCAATTCGCTGTCCGCGGTGGATGATATCACCTTCACTTGCACACCGGGACGGATATTTGGCTTAATCGGTCCCAATGGGGCTGGTAAAACGACGACCCTGCGCATGATCGCCACGATGCTGACCCCCACGAAGGGTGAAATTATCGTTGGGAACTACAATACACGGAAGGACCCACGGAAGATCCGGCAGCAGCTGGGATTTTTGTCCGGGAACACCGGCCTGTATGACCGGCTCACAGCCGAAGAAATGGTGAAATACTACGCCGATCTCTACGGCATGGATGCCCGCGCTTACCGGAAGCGGCGGGATGAACTGTTTGACACGCTGGGGATGGAAGAGTTTGCCTCCCGGCGTATCGCAAAACTCAGTACGGGGATGAAACAGAAAGTCTCCATCGCCCGGACCATCGTACACGATCCTGAAATTGTCATCTTCGACGAACCCACCAGCGGGCTGGATGTGATGACTTCCAAATCCATCATTCAACTCATTCGTTCGTGCCGGGAACGGGGTAATACGGTCATCTTTTCGACGCACCGCATGGGAGAACTAAGATTACTGTGTGATGACCTCGCCATCATTCACAAGGGGAAGCTGTATTTTAACGGCACTTACCAACAGTTCGAGGACCAGCAGCAGGCTGCAACCCTTGAGGATGAATTCATTCGCTTAACGGAGGAAGCAGTATGAGCCGGATATTCATCGTCTTCAAAAAAGAATTCAAGGACATGATCCGGGACCGCCGGACCATTTTTTTCATGGTGGTCTTTCCTATCATCTTTCTACCGATTTTTATTGGCGGGTTTCCCAAATTACTGTCCAGCATTACGGAAAAGAAAATGGATGAGATCCTAACGATCGCCATTGTGGGCGGTGAAAATGCCCCGGAATTACTGGAGCGGTTCCGGAACACCGAGAGCATGATCATTCTTACGGATGTGCCGGAAGCCGACATCCGCGAAGCGATTGATGAGGATAATATTGCCGGAGCCGTCGTCATTCATCCCGGTTTTTCGGTCAATTTAAAGCAAATGAAACCGGCTTCGATCGAAGCCTTTTTCAGATCTTCCGACGATATGGAAGCCGCCAAAAAACGCATGGCCTCAGTACTGGAGGCTTATGCGGATTCGATTCTGGAAGATCGCTACCGGCAGTTAAACCTGAACAGCGACAATTTTAAACCCCTGGATATTGCCTACAACAACATTGCCTCGACAAAGGAAATGCTGGGCAAGACGGCCGGCGGCTTTCTGCCGTATATCTTCATCATTTATTGCTTCCTCGGTGCCATGTATCCGGCTCTCGATCTCGGCGCCGGCGAAAAGGAGAGGGGTACGCTTGAGACCATTCTCGCTTCACCGGCAACCCGGCTGGAAATTCTCCTGGGCAAATTCGGTGTCGTGACACTTTTCGGCATGATATCAGCTTTTATGGGGATGGTGGGAATGCTCATCGGGCTCAGAGGAAACACGGATATCCCCGCGGAAATACAAACCGTGATCATGAGCATCATCAGTTTTAAAATGGTCGTAACGATCATAACCCTGCTGATCCCGGTAGCCATTTTCTTTGCGGCTTTTCTCCTGTCCATTTCAATTTATGCGCGGACTTTCAAAGAGGCCCAGAGTATTGTAGGACCCTTGAATGTGATCATTATTCTGCCGGCGCTGATCGGACTGATCCCCGGAATTGAACTGAATTACCTGACGGCAATGATCCCCATCGTCAACATATCACTGGCGACAAAAGAAGTCATTGCCGGGACGATCACACCCGGTCTGCTGACGGAAGTCTATCTTTCGCTCACAGCTTTAGCTGCACTGGGGATTCTCCTGGCCAGCAGGTGGTTCAATAAAGAGCAGGTGATTTTCAGGAACTGATCAAATCGGTATTAGCGGCAATCCGCTGCACCCCGGCAATTATTGGAGTTTATGAATGATTTTTAAGAAAAAAGAAACCGCAAAATCCAACAGGAACAGGTGGTATGACCCACCTTCCAAACTGGGTCTTCATTTCGAAAAGATGCAGTTTTTAAGAGAACATGAGCGGGATGCCATCATAGTGGGGATAAAAAACATCATTATGAAGCATGATCCCGACCTGATCAACCGTCATATCCTTGAATTTGCCAGCTTTTCCCGTAACCGCTGGTACGATGCGGATCCTTACACCTGGCTCATTATCAACAGCCTGAAATATGCCGGGAATGATATCATCACCGAGGTCATTAAATATCTCGAAAAAAAAATCAATAATTAATCAGCTTCCAAAATGCATTGCAAAAGGGGAATTATTCTCCGGGGAACAGCCAATAATTCGGAACGTCACCGGCTGAAAATGGCAGAGCCACGGCATTCACCCATCCGCTTTCAGGACTGCACAACAGGCTGACCGGCTTCTATGAAATTCCCCCTTTTTATTGGGTGATACATCGTAAGTTTGCAGCCTGAAATTTGTCGATATTTGCGGACGTGAACAGTTTCAGATATCGATATCGAAACACCAGGAAATCAGATGTCAGGAAAACAATTCAAAGATCCAAAAATCAAACTGAACAAAATCTATACGCGCACCGGTGACGGCGGTGATACCCGTTTAGCCGGGGGGCAGCTGCTTCCTAAAGATCATCCCAGGATACAGGCCTATGGAAGTGTGGACGAACTCAATGCCGTGCTGGGGGTTTGTAAGGAACAGGCAGCCATGCTGATAGAACAGCACCCCGGACTCGCGAAATTATCCGCCTGTCTGGAACGACTTCAAAATGAATTGTTCAATCTGGGTTCCTACCTGTCAACCCTGCCGAAAGATGTTCGTGCCGACTTACCGCGGTTGACCTCCCTGGAAGTCGACAGGCTTGAAAATGAAATTGACGCCCTCAATTCAAAGCTCTCCGTACCCGGGTCCTTTGTTCTGCCGGGAGGGTGTATCCTGAATGCACAGCTCCACCTGGCCAGAACAGTTTGCCGGAGAGCCGAACGCCATTGCGTTAGCCTGGCAGGCTCAGAGGAAGTTGACCCCCTCGTTTTAACCTATCTGAACCGACTGTCTGATGCGCTGTTTGTCTGGAGCCGCTGGGTTAATCTGACCCTCGGCGTACCGGAGGAATTGTGGAGCCCGCACAAGACAAGTTCAGGCGGAGAAGCCGGCTGAGGCTCCCGGTGGCAAATGCTGAAACTCTTAAACCAGAATTGATCACAGGAATACACGAATGAACTCTTATGCTATGTCACAGCTCAAACAGCTCGAGATGGAATCCATTCACATTATCCGGGAAGTCGTGGCGGAATTCAAGAACCCCGTCATGCTTTACAGTGTGGGAAAAGATTCCTCCGTCATGATCCGGCTGGCGCAAAAGGCATTTTATCCCGGTAAATTTCCTTTTCCGCTGATGCATGTGGATACGGGCTATAAATTCCCGGAGATGTACACTTTTCGCGATACTTTCACAAAAGAGATCGGCGCCCGGCTCATTGTGGAACGCAATGAGGAGTGGATCTCAAAAGGGGCGCATCCCTTTAAACTTGGTCCCGACAAATGCTGTCGATATCTCAAAACCAATGCCCTGCTCAAAGCCCTGAACAAGCATGGTTTTGACGCAGCTTTTGGGGGCGCCCGCCGTGATGAAGAAAAATCCAGGGCTAAAGAACGGGTATACTCCGTGAGAGATTCTCTCGGTCAGTGGGATCCGAAACGTCAGCGGCCGGAATTGTGGAATCTCTACAACTCACATATTGAAAGTGATGAGAATGTGAGGGTTTTTCCCCTGAGTAACTGGACCGAATTTGATGTCTGGCAGTACATCAAACTGGAAAACATCCCCCTGGTCCCGCTCTACTATGCCAAAAAACGAAAGGTGGTCAAACAGAACGGTATCATCATTCCCTTTGAATATCTGCAGACTGTTGACCCGGAAGGAAAGTCGGGACTGACCGAAAAGGATACTTTTGAAGTGGACTGCCGTTTCAGGAGTCTGGGCTGTATCCCCTGTACGGGAGCCATCGAGTCCGATACCGATAACATTGACGGCATTATTAAAGAGGTCCGGGATGCCAAGAAATCCGAACGTGAAAACCGGATCATCGACCTCACCAGCGATTCCTCCATGGAACAGAAGAAAAAAGAAGGATACTTTTAATGGATACACGGGATCGGAAAATTGAAAAATCCCTGTTAAGATTTACGACAACCGGCAGTGTAGATGATGGGAAATCCACCCTCATCGGTCGGTTGCTTTACGAGACGAACTGCATCTTCGAAGACCAGTATGCCGCCATCTCCAAGACCTCCCGTAACCGGGGTCAGCAGGAGGTGGATCTGTCACTGCTGCTTGACGGCTTGTCCTCAGAGCGGGAACAGGGTATTACCATCGATGTGGCCTATCGTTATTTTGAAACTGACAGACGAAAATTCATCATCGCGGATACGCCCGGCCACGAGCAGTACACACGCAATATGGTAACGGGAGCCTCCACTGCCCAACTGGCAATCATCCTCATCGATGCACAACAGGGCGTCCTCACCCAGTCCAGGCGTCACGGATTTCTGGTCAGTCTGCTGCAGATCCCCCACCTGATCGTAGCCGTCAACAAAATGGACCTCGTTAATTATGATGAGGCTGTTTTCAACAAAATCGTGCAGGATTACACGGAATTTTCCCAGAAGCTGGATATACACGATATTCAATTTATTCCCGTATCCGCGCTGAAGGGCGACAACGTAACGACTTCCAGCGCAAAGTTGAGCTGGTTCAAAGGCTATCCTCTCCTGCATCTCCTGGAGACCATCCCGGTAACCGGAGACAGGAATCTCGTCGATTTCCGCCTGCCGGTTCAGGTCGTTCTGCGCCCGGACCACAATTTCAGGGGCTATGGCGGTACCATTACCTCCGGTACCATCCGTCCCGGCGAGGAAATAGCCGTTTTACCTTCCGGCAAAACCTCGAAGATCAGTACAATCGTCACTTTTGACGGAAACCTCAAAGAAGCCTTTGCCGGGCAGGCGGTAACCGTAACCCTCGAGGACGAACTGGACATCAGCCGGGGCGATATGATCGTCCGGAAAAATAATCTCCCCCACATCGAAACAGCCTTCGATGCAACCCTCTGCTGGATGGGGGAAGAGAATCTGGATCTGCAAAACGATTATATTCTGAAGCATACAACGCAGTCGGTAAAGGCCTTCGTCACCAGCATCAAATACCGCATCGACGTAAACACACTGCACCGGGATAAGACCGACACCCTGACCCTTAACGATATTGCCCGGGTTCAGATCCGCACCGGGAAACCCATCTTCTTTGATGCATATAATAAAAATCACCTCACCGGAAATTTCATCCTCATTGACCCGCTGACCAATGCCACTGTGGCTGCAGGGATGATCCGGGGGACGATCCAGAGGGTCTCGGATGTCCACGGGGGGAAAGCAATTACCCGTAAATCCACCAATGTCACCTGGGAGAAAGCATCCATTTCGAGGGAGTTGTGGGAAGAACGAAACGCACATAAGGGGGCCGTACTCTGGCTGACGGGAT
The DNA here is from genome assembly GCA_013152375.1 of FCB group bacterium. Lineage (GTDB taxonomy): Bacteria > Fidelibacterota > Marinisomatia > SCGC-AAA003-L08 > JACNLC01 > JAADGM01. The sequence goes on from JAADGM010000104.1 coordinate 22,779, forward strand.
ATTCCGGTTCCGGTAAATCAACTGTTGCCAGAGCCCTGGTTCAGAAGCTGTTTTCTGAGCATTGCCAGGTCATGATGCTGGACGGTGATAATGTACGACACGGCCTTTGCGGCGACCTGGGATTTTCAGATCAGGACCGTTCGGAAAATATTCGACGGGTGGGAGAAACGGCAAAGCTGTTCTTCGAACAGGGGAATATTGTCGTCTGTACGTTTATCTCACCCTTCCGTAAAGACAGAGACTATGTAAGAACCCTCATGCCGGAAGGACATTTTTTCGAAGTTTATATTAAGTGTGATCTGGAGGTCTGCAAACGCAGAGACCCCAAAGGGCTGTATAAAAAGGCAGAGCGGGGTGAGATAGCCGAATTTACCGGTGTCACCTCGCCCTACGAAGACCCGCCGAAACCCGATATCGTGGTGGAGACGGACATCATGACCGTGGGAGAATGCGCCGGTAAAATTGCCGATGAGCTGAAACGCACCGGAATTCTTTAGACGGATCTGTAAAAGGTTAGGAGAAGTATGCAAAGAAGTTCTGTAACGATATTGATGCTGCTGTCGGCTCTATGGATTACCACAGCCGGAGCAGGCGACCGGGACTATGGGCTGGGATGCCTCGAAGAAACGACAATTCCCCATTGGGTCAAACCCTCTCCGGGTGTGGCGCTTGAGAGGGATTATCGGGACGCCGTTGATTTTTCACAGAATTTCCCCCCCATCCTCAGTCAGGGCGGGCAGGGCTCCTGTGTGGCCTGGTCAGCAGGGTACTATTATAAATCCTATCAGGAGTGGCAGGAACACCAGTGGGACCTTACACAGGATAATCATCAGTTCAGCCCCGCCTTCATCTACAATCAGATCAACGGCGGCGTGGATGCCGGCTCCAATATTTCAGATGCGTTCCTCGTGTTCTCCTCCATGGGCTGTGCCACCCTCCAGGATATGCCCTATGATCAGAATCAATGCACCGTGTATCCTGATGAAAACGATTTTCTTTCCGCAATGAACTTTCGCACGCAGGAAACTTATGCCATCGATCTGTACACGGATTTCAATAGTTTTAAGAATGTGATCGCCAATGGAAATTCAATCGTGATCGGCTTTACGATCTACGACTCGTTTTACGACATTTCCAGTTGGGATTATGTCTATGGCGTGAACTCATATTATGGCGATAACGTGGGCGGTCATGCCGTTGCTGCCTGCGGCTATGATGACAACAAAGTGACTCCGGATGGTCTCGGTGCGGTCAAGTTTGCCAATTCCTGGGGATCGGGCTGGGGGGATAACGGCTATTTCTGGATCTCTTACGAAGCCCTGCAGAATCCCGCTTTTACGAACAATTTTGCTTTTTATGCCGTGGACCGGATCGCCTATACACCTGAATGGGTCACCGAGTTCCACATCTCTCATGATTATCGCGGTGCCGTGGGGCTCCAATTCGGTATCGGTGATGAATCCGCGCCCCAATGGTCGGTTCCGGCTTTGAACTGGTCCCTGCGGGGGAATGACCAGCCGTTGCCGTTCCCCGAGACAAACATTGTTTTCGATCTCACAGACGGCAGCGATTACCTTGATGTGAACGGCGTAAATGCATTGTATATGAGAGCCAAAGACGAACGCTTTTACTGGCACCGGGATACAGCACATGCCTGGCAGGGGCAATCGTGGTGGTGTGCCAATCCTGAAATCCCCGGTTACGACAATGGCTGGCTGATGGATTTTGAACTTCCGCCGCAAACACTGGGTGCTTCCGGGAACAGTTTCGCTTTCTGGCTAAGCTACGCCATCGAGACCCCCTCGCCCTACGGCGAATTTGACGGCTGGGATGTGGCCAATGTCTCCATTTCCACAGATGGGGGGCAAACCTGGAATATCATCGATGGAAGTTTACCCTACAATGTGACGAATTCGTGGGCTTATGACTTTCACGGATTGGGCTCGGGCTTCCCGGGTTGGGGCGGCTACAGTCCCGACTGGCAGCAGGTAGTATTTGACCTGGATGGCTGGGCCGGACAGACAGTCACCCTGAAGATCACCTTCATTTCTGACGCAGGCTGGTGTTCGAGAGATGATAATAATTTTTTCGGTCTGGCAGTGGATGATCTGCAGATATCGGCGAACGGGACCGTTATCTATTTTGACGATGCCGAGGGGAACCGGAACGAAGGAACCGTGGACTATTTTGCGGTTGAACACCTGGCGGACAGCCTGCGGTCTGAGGCGATGGATGTGCCGGTTGCAATTCCCGAAGATGAAACCTATGTTTATGCCCATGTTTCCTGGCTGCCGGATTATATTGCCGGGGATATGAATCTCGATACGGCTCTGGATGTGCTGGACATTGTATACATGGTGAACATCATCCTCTATGCGCCCTCACCCACACCCGATGAACTTGCCATCGGGGACCTCAACGGTGACGGTATACTGAATATTGTGGATATTGTTCTGCTGGTGAATCTGATCACAGGATAGGCAATTTCCTATTCACAGTAGAAATCGTGGGTTACAATCTATACTTTTGGGAGGTGGTAATTCCTGCCCCCTCTGCACCTTGGGCATTTCCGCCAGTATAGGGCTTGTCGGGTAAACACCGCCATTCTCTGGTATGTCTGGCGAGCCCCCTCGGCAGGGGGAGAAAGACGCAGCTGGTGATGTTTATGATATCTGTAACGTAGAAAATTAAAATTTCTTTGATTCTTTGGAGTGCGCCGACAATGTCGGTGCAAGGAAATAGGCCG
>JAADGM010000011.1 GCA_013152375.1 FCB group bacterium
ACATTACAGTTACAGAAGAACCGGTGAGTCCGCCGAAGAAGGTCCCGGGCAAAGCTGCACAGTGGGGCAGGTGTATTTCTTTATGCTTATTCACTGCATTGATAGGATACTTTACGATTAATTTTCAGGTAAGGCCATGAATCCGCCCAGGTTGGCATTGCCGGACTACGCCGGACAAGACGATTTAGTAATTCCCCGCTACTTGCGGCGGGGTAATTCATTTGTTTTTTCTGGCAGACAAATATTACCGGAAACGCTAAATTCTCGCTATGAAATCAGCAGAAAAATTAGACGAACGCTACCGGACGGGCGACCTTCCCTGGGATACGGGAAAACCGAATTCTCATTTGCTGCAATTTTTTTCCGAGGAGAAAATAACGTCCGGTCATGTCCTCGATATCGGGACCGGCACAGGAACAAATGCTATCTGGCTGGCGAAACTGGGATTTACCGTGGAGGGTCTGGATTTATCCCCGGTTGCTATCGAGATGGCCAGGGAAAAAGCAGCCAAGGCATCGGCAACCGTGAATTTCATAAGCGGAGATTTCCTCCGGTACGAACATAAGGGGCAGCCCTTCGATGTGGTTTTTGACCGGGGCTGTTTTCATACCTTTGACACACCTGCCGAACGCAATCAATTTGCAGAAAAAGTCCACGAACTGCTTGCACAAAACGGACTCTGGTTCAGCATCATCGGCAGCACTGACGGGCCGCCCCGTACAACGGGTCCTCCGAGACTATCTGTCAGGGAGATCGCCGAGGCTATAGAGCCAAAGTTTGAGATCCGGTATATCAAAGCAATACAGTTTGAGATAGTGACAACCCCCTTTCCTCTGGGCTGGCTTTGCCTGGCCCGTAAACGCAGGCACTACACCGGCTGATACATGTCCCTTGATTTACTGAAAAACCTCACCATCGGTCTGGAAGAAGAATATCAGATCATCGATCCGAAAACGAGAGAACTGACCAGCTATGTGCGGGATTTTCTCGAACAGGGTGCCGTAATCTTCAGGGATCAGGTGAAACCGGAATTTCTGCAGTCACAAATCGAAGTAGGCAGTCACGTCTGTCACAATATCAAAGAATTGAGGCAGGAGGTCGTACGGCTGCGCAATGTCGTCGGGGAGATCGCAAATAAAAACAACTGCGAGATTATTGCTGCAGGAACTCATCCCTTTTCCCACTGGAAAGACCAGATCGTTACGGACGAGGAACGTTATCAGGGATTATTCAATGCCATGCAGTATGTGGCCAAACGGCTGCTTATTTTCGGAATGCACATCCATATCGGTATTCCCGGAGATGATCTCAGGGTTGACATTATGAATCAGATACGATATTTCCTGCCCCATATCCTCACACTGTCAACCTCTTCACCTTTCTGGCGTGGAGAAAATACAGGACTGAAATCCTACCGCAGCATTGTCTTTGAAGACCTTCCCAGGACAGGTATCCCTGAGAGATTCGAATCAGCAGAGGACTACCACAGCTATGTCAATACATTAGTGAAATGTGGGAGCATCGATGAGCCCTCGAAGATCTGGTGGGACGTCCGTCCCCATCCCGTTTTTCCGACCCTTGAATTCAGGATCTGCGATTGTACTACACGCGTGGACGAGGTTGTTACCATTGCAGCTTTCATTCAGGCACTGGTTGCCAAACTGATCCGGTTTCGCCAGCAGAATCAAAGCTGGAGGATCTATCGGGGGTCTCTCATCGCCGAAAACAAATGGCGTGCTATCAAAGACGGGATCAATGGTAAGCTCATCGATTTTGGAAAAGAGCAGGAGATTCCCGTGGCAGATCTGATGGACGAAGCCCTGGAATTAGTGGATGACGTGCTGGATGAACTGGGGTCCAGGGAGGCGGTAGAGAACATCAGGACCATCCTGAAAGACGGGACCAGCGCCGACCGTCAGCTGGCCAAATACGAAGAAACGGGCAATTTGATGTCTGTTGTGGATCAGCTTATCGTGGAAACCAGGGAAAATTGCTGAATGACTCTGGAGAAGTTAAAACGAAAGCTGCTGACAAAAAAAAGAGCCGTCGAGACCTATCCCTTCGATGAGGTTACCATGGTGATCAAAGTCATGAATAAAATGTTTGCCCTGGTCGCTGTGGATAAAACGCCGCTGAGGATCAATCTGAAATGTGACCCGGATGATGCCCAGGTACTGAGAAATATGTATCCTTCCATTATTCCCGGATATTACATGAACAAAGAACATTGGAATACGATCATCCTCGACGGTTCAGTTCCCGAAGAAGTGCTGGATAAGCTCATAGAAGATTCCTACCGTCTGGTAGTTAAAGGTCTGAGAAAGGCCGATCGTGAAAAGCTGGGGTACTGATCGTTTTGCCCCGAGGATGATCCTCTGCCGATATTAGATCATCAGGGTTCAAGGCGAAGTTTTTTCTCCACCAAAATATCACCCCGGTCCGTGGATACGGTCAACTTGCCGCTGTAGTCGTATCCCGACGGCAGCAGCCTGGGGACATCTGAAAAGCTGATCTTATAATCAACCGGTACTCCTTCATAAAGTGTTCGCTGGGATAATTTGCAGGTCCCTGAAATCCCCTTTGAGAAATAGTGGGTTTCTTCCACGGGGAAATCAAAAACGGTTTCGTCGTCGTAATAAGTATATGCAAAGATGAACATCAGTTCATAATCACCGGGGGGATTCTCTGTCCCCAGCGTAATATCCGTAACTGGGTAATCCAGCCCGGTATTGGTCACATAAGTTCCTGCGCTATTCCGGATCATGGTTGCCAGATCTGTGAAGTAAATATATTTATCGGCAGGAAGGGTCGTGGTGAAAATAACCCTGTCATCTCCCTTTTCTTTTGTGAAAGATACTTTTACCGTATCAACCTCTCCCATCTTAATGGTATGACTTTTAACGTAACCATCAAGAGATGCCTTGATGCGAACATTATGATAGGTATCCAATACCGGAACGAGGGTTCCTGTGATTGTCGGCGGTTTCCCCGCATGAAACTTCAATTTTTTAAGAGAATCCGCATCAGGACTGATGCCTGCAAAGGAAATGGCCAAATTGTAATGGCTTTGTTCTTTGCCTTTCAAATCGCCGTAAATGTCGATTTCCCAGATCCCCGGCGTCAGATCTCGATTCAGCCATTTTTCGGCTTTCAGGACATCCTCTTCCGTGTCCAGATTTTTCAGTCTTGCTCTTTGCAGTCCGTTTTGGTCAAACACATAGGTCCGGACAGCAGCATACTTGTCCTGCTCGGTCGTTACCGCGATATGCAGGCCGGTGGCACCTACGGGAACAGCTGCAAAATAGCGTTTTGTGCCGCCAGTTTCAACAGTTTCATCTTTTGAGGTGAAGCGAAACTGATTGTCTTCCGTGAAACGGAGGGGATTGATCACCGTCGCATAAAAACGCTGCCCCACAGGCTGCCATTTCCCTTTTGGGATCAGCGAAATAGTGGCTGTCTGTACGGAATTCAAAGGGAATTTTGAAGCATCGATACGAATGGTAAGGTCTGTGGGATTATCCCTGGTGATGTTGATGTTCTTTTCAGCCGGTTCAGCCCATTTTGCATCACTTTTGACCCTGTAATTCAGGGTGAAATTGTCAATCGCCGCGCGGGAAATCTGCTCAGGGAATTCAGGAAGCAGTCGAACGTGATTATCTTCGGGAATGTCCTCGGTATCCCGGAGCTTCCAGAAAATAGAATTGGCTTTTTGCTCAGGCAGCATGGGATTATAGGTTTCAGTTCGGATCTGATACAGGGGAGAGGCCGGTTTTTTCAGTGCACTTCTTAACCAGTCATACAGTTCGAGGAGGTTCAGCATTCCTGCTCCCTGGTCCAACACCGTAAGGTCGGGGAGCGGTTGAGCCGTTTGCCGAATACCTTCAAGGATGAGCGCTGAAGAGATAAGCTTTCCGGGAAATTCCGTAATGAGCCCGGATAAAACCGCGGCCAAAGCGCCGGCTGTATAAGGTGAGGCCATGCTGGTGCCCCATTTGAAATTCCCCTGATCCCATTTTGTTACTGTGGACAACATCGCTCCGGGAGAAACAAGATCGGGTTTTACGGTCTCCCCGCCTCTTGAACTGAAATGGATCAATTTCGGGTTTTCGGAACGATAGCCGTATTTATCACGCCCGGTTGCCGGTGACATTAGCGCTCCGGATACGACTGCAAATTGGGCCGCGGCTGGCGTGCCGACAGTGGATAATCCGGGTCCTTCATTTCCGGCTGAACAGCAAAAAACCACATTGGGAGTATTCTTACAGAATTCGTCCACGACGGTGTCAATATCCGAGAACCCCTCACTGGCTGAGACGATCCCGTAACTCATATTGATGACTGCCTGCCCCGGATGAGTTTTCATATAGTTTTCAATAAAGTCAAATCCACGTTTTTTGGCACCGGCAGTAGTTGCTGATCCAGCCATGCTGCCAGCCCCTATTTTGATACTGACGAGGTGTGCTCCCGGTGCAAGCCCATCCATCGAAGTATCCCCGTTAATATGATAACCGGCAGCAATACCCGCCACGTGCGTACCGTGCCCGCCGTCTTCAAAATAAAAACTGACCACCTTTCTTGCGGGATAAATATTGACGGCCAACGAAAACCATTTGTGCTGACGCAACGGATTTGATATTCCAAAACGGATGAGGTCGTGGTTTACATGATAATCTGTGATAACCGTTTCGCCGGTGAGACTTCCGTCAAGGTCCGTATCCATGATCAGATACCAGTTTTCGTCAGGGTCAGGGAAAACGATGAAAGCCCATTTGTCATCTGTCGAGCCGTTATCATTGATATCCTTCGGACTGCTGTTTTTGAAACGTTCCTCTTTAAATATTCCTCCATAGACCCTGTTCAGAGGAAGAGCATAGGCTTCATAGTCTTTCAGAAAAAGATCTTCGCCATCGGTGAGAAAGGTCTCTCCATCTATTTTTTCAGTTTTTAATTTCCTGAAAGAAGTATCACCGGTTCGGGAGGCGTCAAATACGTCAATAAGCTTGTCGGTTCCATCCGGGTTTTTGGCCAGTCCCGCCACAGTGGGTTCAACGCCCGTGTCCATAATGAAGATGGTGATGCCGGTTCCGTCAAACATTGGATATTTTTTAAAAAATGAAGCCGTTCCCGAAGTAACCCGCGGCAGCAATGTGAAATCCTGTGATCCCAGCAGGCAGAGGGATATCAGGGAGATAATTATGGAGCGTTTCATAGTAATTCCTTAGTATTTGTGCAGGTGGAAATTACGGGGATGGCGGGGAAACCAGGCAAACAATCTTTCAAAGTGCGCATATTCCTAAAATATGATTTGGCTGCCATCCTGCGGGGGCTCTAAATTAAATCATGATCAGATTCACCGATAAGAGCAATAATACCTTCCGCGCCAATGCATCATGGTGGTGGGGTCTCAGCCTCAGATGGGTGGATACTATAGAATAGATTATTATGGAATAATAAGATATGCAAAATTAGGACCCGCTCATCGCAGCGGGTTTTTTTTTGTTCAAAACACTAAAGAAAAAGAAAGTAACCCCAAAATGAAATCAAGAAAAATCGTAATGAACGAGACGGAAATGCCCAATCGCTGGTATAATCTGGCGGCGGACCTGCCATTTGAATTACAACCACCGCTACATCCCGGAACGCTGCAGCCCATCGGTCCTGAAGATCTGGCACCCTTATTTCCCATGGAACTGATTCTGCAGGAGGTGAGCCGCGAACGCTATATCCCCATCCCTGATGAGGTAATGGATATTTTGTCCCTCTGGAGACCCACACCGCTGGTGAGGGCTGAAAAATTTGAAAAGGCAATTGGTACCCGCTGTCGGATCTATTTTAAAAATGAATCGGTCAGCCCGCCGGGGAGTCACAAACCGAATACTGCCGTCGCCCAGGCCTACTATAACCACAAAGAAGGTATCAAAACCATCACAACGGAGACCGGAGCCGGTCAATGGGGGTCCGCGCTGAGTTTCGCCTGCAATTTCTTCGGTATCGCCTGCAAAGTTTTCATGGTCAAAGTCAGTTATGAGGGCAAGCCCTACCGCAAATCCATGATCAATCTGTGGGGAGCGGATATTACCGCAAGTCCCAGTAACGAGACTGAATCAGGAAGGAAGATCCTGGCACAGGATCCGGAGTCACCAGGCAGTCTCGGCATTGCCATCAGCGAAGCCGTGGAACTGGCGGCTAAGGATGAAAAAACTAAATATTCCCTTGGGTCTGTATTGAATCATGTCCTGCTGCATCAGACAGTGATCGGTGAAGAAGCCTTAAGGCAGATGAAAATTGCCGAAGATTATCCCGATGTGGTCATCGGTTGTGTCGGAGGCGGCAGCAACTTTGCGGGGTTGGCTTTTCCGTTTATTCGTGAGAAGCTCGGCGGCAGGGATATCAAATTTGTAGCTGCTGAGCCAGCAGCCTGCCCGACGCTCACGAGGGGTACCTTTAATTATGATTTTGGAGATACGGCTCAGTTAACACCCCTGCTCCCCATGTTTTCTCTGGGGCATAATTTCATGCCTGCCAGGATCCATGCCGGAGGACTCAGATATCACGGGATGTCTCCCCTGGTCAGCGCCCTGGTAAAAAACAGGATGATACAGCCGAAAGCCTTTGACCAGGAGGCCTGCTTTGAATCGGCTTTGTTGTTTGCCCGCTCCGAAGGGATCATCCCGGCTCCTGAGTCTTCTCATGCCATCAGGGCAACCGTTGAAGAAGCGCTTCAGGCGGATGCGAAAGGACAGGAGAAAGTTATTCTGTTCAATTTGAGCGGACATGGTCATTTCGATATGTCAGCCTATGACGCTTTCCTGAATTCGGACCTGATGAGCAGCGAACTCAATGAAAATGACCTGAAAAAAAATCTGGCATCACTGGAGGAATTACCGGTGATTGCATAACCGGATTATCAGGCCGTCTTCGATATTGTCTGCAGGAGACGAGGGATCGGGTTAAGCTTATGAAAAGTAATCTACCAGAACGGTGATTAGCGTTATCGGGGATGCATGCGGTCCAATTACAGAATTTGAAATTCATGCGGAACAATTCCCGGTTAAACTCTTTTATAAGCTTCCACGTTGTAAACAGGGTTTAAGGGAAAGGAGGTAATGTGTTGACAGAAAAAAAACTGGTTTTCAAAGATTACATTAGGGGGATGGTGCTAATTCTATTCCCATAAGAAATCTTTGGAACGAAAATAAGCATGGCAGGATCAACCTGACATGTTAGCATAAGGGCTGGCCTCAGGGTCAGCCCTTTTTCAGTAACGATTCTGTTCAGTGGAATGCTGAAATTTTCCTATATTTCTGTAAGTATAAAGGGCAGGATTTTACACCAAATGCATGAGGTTTTCAAATGAAAAGAAGCGTAAAGAAGCAGCTTTCCTGGCTGTTTACTCTCTTATTTCTGGTCAGCTGCAGTACAGTTCCAATCACAGGCCGTAAACAACTAAGAATAATCCCGTCTGACCAGATGCTTGCCACGAGTTTTCAGCAGTACGATACTTTCATCAAAGAAAATAAAGTCATCACGCGGGGACCACAGGCAGCCATGGTACAAAGGGTGGGGCAGCGAATTCAGCTGGCTGTGGAGAAGTATTTTGCCGACCACAACCTGTCAGGCCAACTTCAGAATTACGAGTGGGAATTCAAGCTGGTGGAAAATGAGCAGGTGAATGCCTGGTGCATGCCCGGAGGGAAAGTCGTCGTTTACAGCGGCATTCTGTCCACGGCGAAAGATGACAATGGCCTTGCAGTCGTCCTGGGGCATGAAATAGCCCATGCCGTAGCTGGCCACGGCAACGAGCGGATGAGTCAGGGATTATTGGCAAATATGGGCGGCATGGCCTTACAAACTGCACTTGAAAATAAGTCCGCAGAGACCCGCCAGTTGTGGATGCAGGCTTTTGGTATCGGTGCAAATGTCGGGGTTCTGCTGCCATTCAGCAGGCTGCATGAAGGTGAGGCAGATCATCTGGGACTGATTTTCATGGCGATGGCAGGATATGACCCACGTGAGGCAGTGGCGTTCTGGCAACGGATGAATACGCTGAACCCGGGCGCCGCCCCCCCGGAAATATTGAGCACGCATCCAGCAGATGAGAACAGAATAAGGTCAATTCAAAAGCTCCTGCCGGAGGCCATGGAGTATTATCAGAATTCCAATCCTGAAAGTTAAATCCGTCTATACAGGATGAGACGATTTGGTTTATTCCTCACCGTTTGCGGTAGGATAACTCATTTGACTTTCTGAATTTTAACGGAAGGAAGATTACTGTTTTAATAAATGACACTAATACCGTAATTTACACTGCTTTAAAGTTAGAAATCATTGTGACAACTCTACATATCCGGAGATAGGTAATTATGAAATTTTTAGTAAGACTGATGATATTTTTAGACTGGTTGATCGTGTTTTCGACCTTATTTTTCTGGTACAAACAACGATTTAACTGGGCCCTCATGTGGCTGCTGCTGTCCCTGGTCCATATTTATATTCTCGCATATTCAGAGTTTTCAAAAGATGTTGTCAGCACCTATCTGAAAACAAAAGCCAGGTCAATGCGCCATAAATACCGTAAAGCACGACGCAGCAGAGCTCACTCTTCCGCCTCCTGACAAATTCCATAGATCGTACGTCCCTCAATATAAATAAGAGGATAACTTAAAATATCGGTGGAATTATAGCGTAATAAAGTTAGTAACTAATTCCATAGTTACTAATTGGAATAAAATTGTAATTTTTGATGAATGAACGATTAAATTTTATCAATTTTGGGGAAGCATAAAGAAAAAATGAAGAATCATCGGACGAGAATCGGGATTATGGGCTTTGGCCGTATCGGCAGGGACTTCTATCGGCTTGCTTTGGAAAATGAAGCAATCGATGTAGTGGCTGTGAGCGATATCGGACAGGCGGAAATTCTGCACTATCTGCTGACGGTTGACGGCACAAATGTACCGGTAAAGCTTGAAGGCAATTATCTGGTTTCCGAAAAAACAAAAACCAGAGTTGTGCATGGTGTCAGACCGGGAGATGTGCCCTGGGACATGTTTGAAGTTGACATGGTAGTCGATGCCACTCATAAGTATTGCTCTAACTCCCAGATGAAGGAATACCTGACTGCCGGGGCAAAGCGGGTGATCATTTCTGCTCTGCCGCGGGATCCCATAGACAAAGTCATCGTTATGGGTGTCAACGAGGCGTCCATGACAACCGGGGACAAGCTGGTTTCTGCAGGATCCTCCACTACCAACGCGATTGCATTATTACTGAAAATTTTGAGTGAGAAGTTTTCCATCGAGCAGGCCATGTTTACCACCATTCATGCCTATACAAGTGACCAACCCCTTCAGGACACCGTCGGTAAAGATTTCAGACGGAGTCGCTCAGCTGCGGGGAATATTATTCCGAATGCGACGCCCACCCCTCAATGGATCAGTGAAATACTTCCTGATTTCAAAGCAAAAATTGAAGGGATCGCCCTGAACGTTCCGGTTCCCCGCGGATCGTGCCTGGATATGACCTTGTTTTTAAAAGATAGTGATTTCACCGTTGAAGCGATCAATGACGTCATGTGGGAGGCCTCAAAAAAACTGCCCGGTTTGGTTGAGACAACGGCTGATCCCATTGTCTCCAGTGATGTCATCGGGAATGATCACTGTCTGATCTTCGATACCCGGGCAACGATGAAATCAAAATCCAGGATGGTGAAAGTCATCAGCTGGTATGATAACGGGCTTGGACAGGCTAATCATATCTTAAAAATTGTTGAAGCCTACCGCAGGCTTGATCTGGAAGGAGCCGCAGAATGAAAGTTGCGATTAATGGATTCGGCCGCATCGGCCGCTCAGTTTTTAGAATTTTGAGCAGGAGAAAAGATATCAGTGTGGTTGCCGTCAACGACCTGTTTGATCATGAGGCCCTGGTCTATCTCTTGAAATATGACACCGTGATGGGGCGTTTTGGCCAGGATATCAAATTGGAGGATGATACGCTGATCACCCCCAATGAACAGGTTAAGCTCACCAGCATTCGCGATCCGAAACAATTACCGTGGGGTCAGCTTGATGTTGATGTCGTTGTTGAATCAACAGGTGTATTCCGGTTCAGAGAACAGATTCTGGAACATATCAAAGCAGGGGCAAAAAGAGTTGTATTGACGGTCCCGGCAAAGGACGAAATTGACTTTACTGTAGTCCTGGGTGTGAATGAAGACAAACTTTCTCCGTCACACCGGATAATTTCAAATGCCAGTTGTACAACCAATTGCCTGGCACCCATGGCAAAAGTGCTCAATGAAAGTTTCGGTATCAGAGAGGGCATCATCAATACGGTTCATGCCTACACGAATGATCAGCGGCTGGCGGATGTTCCTCATAAGGACTGGCGGAGGGGCAGGACAGCTGCTGAAAATATCATTCCCACAAGTACAGGTGCAGCCAAAGCCGTGGGGAAAGTGCTGCCGGAGCTCGACGGCAAACTCGATGGAATTGCCTGCAGAGTGCCTGTTCCGGATGGTTCAGTAGTGGACCTGGTCTGTGAGCTCGAGACCGACGTAACCGTTGAGGACCTGCATCAAGCCGTCAGGGAAGCAGCAGATACCGAACGTTTAAAAAAGGTGTTACTTTATTCTGAAAAACCCATCGTCTCTTCGGATATTATCGGCAATCCCTTTTCTTCTATCTACGATGCCCCCTATACCAGAGTCCTGGATAAACGCATTATTAAAACTTTGAATTGGTACGATAATGAATGGGGCTATTCCAATCGGGTAGCAGATGTCATCAGTTTGATGGGAACACTGGGCTCATAAGCAAAACTGTTTTCCAATGAGATATTCGCAAAAAAGTCCGGCAGCTGCCGGACTTTTGCATAAAATATCCGTCGGGGAAACCCCCGTTCACGATTCGTCTGCAATATAGCAAGGGTTGAACTATAGGCAGTGTAACAGGATGTTATGAAGTTATCTGCGATTGGAGAGAAAAGAAAAATTATAGTAAGTTTATACGGTCTTTTGCACAGCTCCTTTATCCTTTAAAATTTACAAGTGGTTGAATTCTTTAGAAAGGGAAAATCTCATGAGAAAACTATTCGCTGCAACATTCTTGATATGTGCCGGTTTTGTATTCGGATCGAATTGGGTGGGCATCACCTCCGACACACCGCAGGGTTTTGAAAAAACTGTACTGTTTTCAAACGAAGAAGCGACATCGATCCGCTTTACGCTTGATGGATTCTGGCAGAGCTCCATTCTGATAGACGGAGAAGAATATGCTGCGATTGCGGTAGAGGGCGGAACCCCTCTATTAGAAGCCGGAGCCCCCGATGTGGAAAAACTCACAGCTTCAATTATCATCCCTGATCAGTCGAGAATGACCGTTACGGTGGTTTCTTCAGAATATACTGAATACAATTTGCCCCAGCTGGCGCCCTCAAAGGGGAATTTCACCAGAAATATTTCTCCGGATGACGTTCCCTGGACTTTCGGTGAATCTTATCATACCGATGCTTTTTTCCCGGGTACACTTGCCCAACTCGGAACGCCTTATATTGCCCGTGATTTCAGAGGTGTGGCTGTGCATGTTTATCCCTTTCAGTACAACCCGGTTACACAAACCCTGCGTGTTTATACAGAACTCACGGTAGAAGTTACCCCGGTTGACGGTGAAGCGGTTAATCCAAAGATCAGAAGGCAGCCTTTGGAAGCGCTTGAACTTAATTTCAAGCAGATTTATGAAGAGCATTTTGATAACTGGAATACTTCAAGATATGACATCTTATCAGAACAGGGTAATATGCTGGTTGTCTGTTATGATGCTTTCCTGGAGGAAATGGCACCTTTTGTCGAATGGAAAAATATTAAAGGACTCCCGACACAAATGGTGAGCGTGAGTGAAGCCGGCGGGAGTGCCGGCAATATTGCGCAATACATCGAAGACATGTATTACAATGAGGGCCTGGCATTTGTATTGCTTGTGGGAGATATTGCCCAGGTTCCTTCAATCATGACCGGAGGCAGTGCTTCGGATCCTTCTTATGGTTTTATCGAGGGGAATGATTCTTATGCAGAGATCATGGTAGGCCGGTTTTCCGCCGAAAACGCTGATCATGTCAGCACACAGGTTGAACGGTCTGTGAATTATGAGCGTTACCCCATGAGTGGCGGTGACTGGTATCACATGGGCATCGGCATTGCTTCCGCTCAGGGAGATGGGATAGGAGATGATGGAGAGGCGGATTATGATCACGAGGACAACATCCGGGATCAACTGCTGGGATACACATATTCGTCAATTGATCAGATTTATGATACCAACGGCGGAACGGATACCGACGTGACAAATTCCCTGAACGAAGGGCGCAGTATCATCAACTACACCGGACACGGATCTTCAACTTCCTGGGGGACCACCGGTTTTAATGTCACTGATGTTAACAATCTTCAAAATGATAACTTACTGCCGTTCATCTGGTCCGTTGCCTGCGTGAACGGGGAATTCCAATCCGGAACCTGTTTTGCCGAAGCCTGGCTCAGGGCAACGCACAATGGAGAGCCCACAGGCGCGATTGCCACACTCATGTCAACGGTGAATCAGAGCTGGGCTCCCCCGATGCAGGGTCAGGACGAGTTTAATGCAATCCTTACCGAGCAGTATGGTGATGCCAATATTAAAAGATGTTTCGGAGGCATCTCTGCCAATGGCTGTATGTCCATGAATGATGAATATGGCAGCAGTGGTGAAAGTGAATCCGATTACTGGACGCTTTTCGGAGACCCCTCAATCGTTTTGAGAACTGCAACACCCGACCCTCTGACGGTTACACATGATGCCGTGATGGTTGTTGGTTCTTCTGAATTCCCGGTGAATACAGGAGTCGCAAATGCATTGGCAGCCCTCTCCAGCGGTGGGGAACTGCTGGGGTTTGCCTATGCCGATAACAGCGGGCTTGCGAATATTGTTTTATCTGAGCCTGTCTTGACTCCAGGCGAACTTCACCTGGTTGTCACAGGTTATAATGTTGAAACTTATGAGGCCGATCTGTTCGCCATTGTACCTGAAGGACCCTTTGTTGTCATGGATAACTATGTGGTTGAAAATGACTCCAATGGCAATGGAGATATTGACTATGGAGAGTCTGTAGAGGTGGGCATTCTCGCAGAAAACGTGGGTGTTGATCCAGCTGTTGGCGTCACCGCAACGATCAGTTCGGATGACCCCTATATCACCATCACTAATGATACGGTTACATTTAATGACATAGCTGCCGGTGAAACAGAACTCAGCCTGGATGCCGCAGCCTTTGATATCAGCAACACAACCCCCGACGGACATACCGCAGTATTTAATGTCACTTTCACCGGTGAGGCGGATACATGGTATGGTGGATTTTCCGTTACAGTGAACGCCTATTGCGTGACCGGTGATGTGAATGCCGACTGGGAAATCAATGTTCTGGATGTAATCCGATCCGTGAACATTATTCTGAACGCCGGTGAGCCCCCGACAGAACTTGAGCTCTGTTCTGCCGATACAAATCAGGACGGCATCATCAATATCCTGGATATCATCGGCATGATCAATTTTATCGTTGGCAGAGACATCAGTTTTGCTGATCACAGCGGGTCAGCCAGAGTTCTCATTGACGATGGAAGCATTCTGCTCCGGTCTACGGTACCCGTTGCCGGGTTACAACTGACCGTCAATACTTCCGACATTGAGGTCATGACGCCTGAGAATATGCAATGGGCCGTGAGTAATAATAACGGACAGATGCTGCTGTATAGTCTCACCGGAAATGTTCTTCCTGCAGGAGAAACTCTTCTCTTTGAAACTGCCGGTGATATTGAGATCAGCTCGGTAATCGTGGTCAACGAAGCCGGTGATGAGATAAATTCATCCGTTGATTTGATACCGGAGACGTATGTGCTCAGTCAAAATTATCCGAACCCGTTTAATCCCGTTACAATGATCAGCTTTGAAACACCTCGCGACGAGAATGTTCAATTAGTGATTTATGATATTCTTGGCAGACAGGTCAAAGCATTGGTTCAGGGTCCGATGAAGTCCGGCTATCACACAGTGAAATGGGATGGCCTAGACGCTCTCGGTAATGCGGTGCCATCGGGACTTTATATTTACACACTCACGGCTGGTGATGTCTCCTATAGTAAAAAAATGATGTTAATGAAATAAACTCAAGTCCTCCTTTTTCTGACTGAAAATAAGCCCGGCAATTGCCGGGCTTATTTTTTTTGAAATTTTCAGATAGGGCAGTCCTGGTCTGACCAGCTGCCAAATTATCTGGAATCATCAGGAGGGATCAAGCAGTCGTTTTTCACCTTTCAATTCCTGGATGGAGCCGATTTCCTGACTCGTTTCCAGTACACCAAGATATTTCCCATCCCGATCGCGCACCGGGAAATACCGGATCATGATCTTCTCTCCTTTGAAATTTATCCAGAAGTCGGCATTTTCCAAAGTGCCGTCTCTGAACCCCTCGACAATCTCAAGAACTTTGTCAACGCTTTCAGCAGGGTGACATTTTTCGACTTTACGACCGATGACAGAACGCGTTCTGACAAAGATTTTCTCACGGTCGAGACGATTAAAGTATTGCACGGTATCTTTTGCATCGACGAAAGTCACTTCGAGTGGCATGGCTTCCATTATAGCATCAATTTGCTCATAAGAAAGGTTCTCAATCAGCCTGCTTCTATTCGCGCGGGAGCCTTCCATCTCTGTCAGCATTTGCAAAAAGTTATCAGTGTTTTTCTCACCATAGGACTCCAGATTGATGCTTTCAAATCCGTTCACCAGTAGCATATTGTCTTCATCGGTAAGCACACGTCTGCCCATCATGTATAAAATATCGTTTTCCTTCCAGATATGATTAGCCCTGATCATTAGATATTCCGTTCCCTTGCTGGAGAAGTCCTCACGGGCTTCGGATGTCATTTCCTCCAAATTTGCTAAATTTTCAAGCAGGTTTCCAAGTATTTGCCGTTCGGCTTCGTGCTCCAGAAGCATTACGTGGATAGGTCCACCTTCCGGAATACCTCTTTCAATCAGAAGCGGGAACAGGAATTTCTCTTCCTTAGTGTTATGGATTTTATCCCCAAATTCCAGAAGAAAATCCAGTGCCCTGTGCAGGGTCGCTCTGTCATGTTCCAAAGCTGTTAATTTTTCAAGTTCAGTTTTCAAGACCGCCATGGCCCGTTCAATCATCTCATGTTCGGCGACGAGGATATCGTCCCATCTCTTGTCAATCAAAGTTGTCTCCAATCTAGTTTATGAAAATATTTTGGAATTAACCCTTACTTGAATTCAATTCCGTGTAATTGTGGTGAATTATAGGTGTGTAATTTAGGCTGAAATACTTGTAGAAACCGCTGAGAGAGAATCATTCTCACAGCATGTTTCTGACTTGCCTGTCCGGTCCTGCTCTTCCCCTACTCCAAAAGAGCGGTTCGGTATACCTCAAAGGGCTCACACCTGGATATCAGAACCATTATCAGTTCGGAGAGGTAAATTAAATAATCCCAGATTGTGAGAGCGCGGGTGTATCGACGATATCAAAAGCGCATATCAATCACTTAATAAAATATCATTATGATATAGCTGGAATATAATAGGAAATACGATAAGCACCTTATATACAGGTAGATATAAACTGAATAAATTATCGGCATACCCTTTGCAAGTATAAAAGCGTATTCGAAATGGGCATAAAAAATTAACAGGGAATATTGAAGGATAAGGAGACAGCATGTTAGCAATATTAACTTTCGTAACCACAGTAGTTTTAGGGATTTTACCCAATCATGATGTTTACAACCGGACGACAAAATCTTTTCAGGACGGTAAATTGGTTGAGACCAAGACGGAAATGATCAGTGAATGGAATTTTGATACGGAAAAAGGCTGGTATTATTTGCTGCCGGACATCAATGTTAAATTAACTGTGACACCACAAACTGCTGAAGCCAATGACAGCGAGACAGAGGGAGGGAACTGACGTTAACCCGGCAATCTTCCCCGAGATTAACGTTACCTTTACGAACTCCTAAGTCTTTTGAATTTGGTAGGGATAAAAGGGCCTTCGGGCCCTTTTTTATTTGGTGTATAGTTTTATCTGTATTCTGAGACTCGGAGAATGTTGTTCGGTAACTATCCGGTTCTCTGCTTTCAGATCGGCAGCGGAGCAGGATATCAGTTTACTCCGTCTATGTCCAACAATTGCGAGACTGCGTCGGATGAGACGATTTGTTTAATTCTCCGGGGGTTCGCCCTCCGGGGTAATACCAATGTAATTAAATCTTTTTTTATCCGTCCTTAACCCCATAAATTTATTCAGGCAGACGATTACCTCGTTGATTATTATAAATGTCTTAAGCTAACCAGAGAAACAAATGAAAATTAAACAATCAGGCAACCATCTGGACCAGATGATGCGTCAGTCCCGTGCACACCATGTACAGCTGAGTGAAATGGCAGACAGAAAAGCGAATATGCTGCTGACAATTGCCTCAGTGGTCATAACTTTGTCGGTACCGCGTCTCGTCGAACCCCAATTCATGCTTCCCGCAGTGCTGCTTATAGGGTTTTGTCTGTTAACCATCGTTTTGACCACCTATGCCGTTATGCCCAGATATTCAAAACATCTGCGTCAGCACAATTCTCCCGATGTACATGATCCCGGCTTTAATTTGCTGTTCTTCGGTGACTTCGTCCAGTTAAGCTCTGAAGAATTTGAATCAGCGATGGAAAAGGTGATGAACGACCCTTCAGCGGTCTATGAAGCCATGGTCCGGGAGTTGTATACGCTGGGTTCTTTTCTGGCGCGAAAAAAATACCGCTTTATTCGCTGGGCGTATTTGTCTTTTATCAGCGGGCTTTTTATCAGCGGAATCGCCCTGGCCCTGATCTTGTCCCTCACCTAAAAGTCGGGCACCGCGTTGAATACCCTGAAACAAAAATTGCCCCCGGCCATACTCTTGATTCTTGCGGTTTTCTTGATCGGAACCCTTGGTTTTTATACACTTCTTGACCATTTGACAATTTCCGAATCTCTGTATCTTACGGTAACCACCCTCACAACGGTCGGCTATGGTGATATCACTCCTCTCACAAGCATGCCCGCAGATGGAAATCCGAGCGTTGTTCTTGGTTTCACAATTTTCCTCATTCTCTTCGGGATGGGAGCGTTTCTTTATACGTTGGGTATTGTGACCGAATACGTGGTTTCCAGCGAACTTGGTGGTCGCGGCCGCCGGCGGAAAATGCTGAAGGCCATTGCAAACCTACGGGGGCATTACATAGTCTGCGGTGCGGGCAGAACCGGGGCCGTCATTATCAACGAATTGATGAGCACAGGACGCCCCTTTGTAGTAATCGAGAATTCATCAGAACGTATCAAAGCATTAAAGAAACTCTATAAAAACATCCTATGCCTTAACGGTGATGCTACGGAAGAAAGCGTTCTGGAAACCGCAGGGCTAAACTATGCGGAGGGGATTGCTCTGGCACTGCAGGAAGAAAAGGACAATCTCTATATCGTCCTTGAAATGGCGGAAATTTGCCAGCGGAATCCAAATTTCCGCATCGTGGCAAAAGTGAACAACCTTCAGGGAACCGGACCCAAACTGAAAAGTGCCGGGGCTGATGTCGTCATTTCCCCCCATGAGATCAGCGGCAAACGCATGCTGGCGGAAATGATGCGGCCCTCCGTAACTACTTTCCTGGGACAGATGCTGGAAGAATCGAATTTAGTTTACCGTTTTGATCAGGCCAAGGTGGGTATTCAATCCCCGCTTGTGGGGATGTCCTTTGACCGGGTCAGGCAGAAGGCAGGACAGGGGTTAACAATTCTAGCCATTCGCAGGAAAGGACAGCAGGAATTCATCATGCGGCCGGCAGATGAACATGTGCTGGCTGAAGGCGATGTCCTGATTTGCCTTGGTGATGCCGAAAATATCAGCAAACTCCGCTTACAATGCAGCCGGAACGAGAGTTGATGGGGACCAGGTTCAGAGATCATCTCATCATCTGCGGCATTAACCGCACTTCACTGAGTATCATCGAGGAGTTAGAAATGCTCGGGAGAACAGCAGGGGGCAACCCAAGCGATAATATTCCAGCTCCCGGGAAGGATTATATCGTAGTAGATCTGGATGAGATAATTCTTAAAAAGACGAGTGAAAAATATGATCATTTTGAGTATGTTGTCGGTGATGCTTCGGATGACCAGGTCCTGAAATCGGCGGGGATAGACAAAGCATACGGGATTTTCCCGGCACTCAACGACAATAAAGAAAATATCTTCATCACTTTCACCGCCCGCAGGCTGAATCCCCGAATTCGGATCGTTGCCCGGGGGAATGATATCGTCCACATAGGAAAGAAATTCAGACAGGCAGGTGCCGACACAATTGTTTCTCCGAATTTTATCGGCGGTATGCGGATGGTATCGGAGCTTGTCCGTCCGGATGTGGTTACTTTTCTGGATCAATTACTTAGGCAGAAAAGCAAGTATTTACGCCTGGAGGAGCTCAAAATTACCGGGAGTTCCTCTGCTGAAGGGAGAACACTCGGTGAAATCAGCTCCCTGTTTGAGAATGATCTCCAGATGATTGCGCTGAAAAAGTTCGGCTCGCACGATTATATTTACAACCCTAAAGCGGGGTCAGAACTTTCACCCGGGGATATTTTTGTCGTGTTGGGAGATATTCGGCAGATCAGGACGCTAAAAACATACCTCCGGAACAGTCAGCCCATTGAGCAGAACACCGGGGAGGGAGAGATCGAATGAAAATAATATTTTACGGAACACGCGGTTCGATTCCAGTAGCGGACCGGGATTTCATTCAGGTCGGCGGGAATACTTCCTGCATCCTGGTAATTTTTAAATCCGGAGAAATTGCTATTCTCGATGCCGGGACCGGGATTAGAAAACTAGGGCATGATCTGCGGACAAAAATGGCAAAAACTTACGGAGATATTTTCATCGGACTCTCGCACACTCACTGGGATCATATCCAGGGATTCCCCTTTTTTAAGCCCGCTTATGACCCGGATCAGAAATTAATAATCTCACTCTGCGGCAGACAGAAACATGCCCGTGACTTAAGCAGTATTTTTGCAGCTCAGATGCAGCGGGACTATTTTCCCGTTTCGTTCGATAATCTGCAGGCTAACATTGTGTTTTTTGAGGCCGATACGGAAATCTATCGCACCCGGTCCGGGGCTACAATTACTGCGGCGGAACATCGCCATCCCGGTGGCGCCTGGACCTACCGTATAGAGGAGCAGGGAAAAGTATTGATTTACTGCACCGACATCGAACACAGCGCCGGGATCGACATGAATATCGTCCGATTTTCGAGCGGTGCCGACTTGTTGATTCACGATGCTCAATATACGTCAGAAGAACTAAAATCAAAGGCCGGCTGGGGACACAGCAGTTGGGATCAGGCCGTCGAAGTAGCTGATCTGGCAGGTGTCAAGCGGTTAGCCTTGTTTCACCACGATCCGGAACATGATGATACCTATCTGTTTGACCTTGAAAAGAAGTATCAACGTCATCACCCGCATATTTTTCTGGCCCGTGAAACCCTGTCAATCTCATTATGATCCGCCGACTGCAGTTTACAGGCTGTCGATCATCCTTGAACGACTGGAAGTTACAAGCCGGAAGAAGATGTGATCGGACAGAGTAAAATTATTTTGTTGTTAATCTGTAAACGCCGTTCCAATTTTCAGGCGGTGGATTGCTTTTAAATTCCCGGCAGCGCTCTAAATACAATCGGCTGGGGTTCGTCCGTCTGCCCGGATACATATCTTCCAGTCCGGCTGTAATTGTGAAAGCAGAAATTGCAGCATCCCATTTTTGTTCTCTGTACAAGGCCAAACCCTCTTCAAATTTCGGGATAAGTGTCTGATACAATAAGGGAGTGTCGGACTTTGTTGATATCAATTCATAAACCCTGACCGGACGCTTTCTGCCAACGACTATTACCTCGTCCAATTCACGAAAAGTAAAATCATCTTTGACCGCTTCATAAGTCTTATCCGCCACCTGAATATAAACACCGTACTGTTTTGCAGAGGACTCAAGTCGTGAGGCGGTGTTCACGGCATCGCCCATCATGGTGTAATTCAGCCGCTGGGTGGAGCCCATGTTGCCCGTGACAAATCTCCCGGAATTAATGCCGATGCGATTTCGCAAGTTCCGGACGATTTCCGGCCAACGGTCTCCCTGCGACCGCCATTTCTTCCTGAGGACTTCCAGTTTTTGCTGCATCTCCAGCGCGGTGAGACAGGCGGCATATTCATGGTTTTCAACCTTTACCGGCGCTCCGAAAAAGGCCACGATAGCATCACCGATATATTTATCGAGCGTCCCTTTGTTTTTAAGCAATATTGCCGTCATGGCCGAAAGAAATTCATTCAGCAGCTCTACCAGGTCTGTGGGTGACAGCATCTCCGAGAGAGATGAGAAATCCTGTATATCGCTGAAAAAAGCGGTGTGATAACCTTCGTCTCCTCCCAGCCGTGGAGTCTGATGTTCAGCGTACATCCGGTCAATGAGGTCAGGAGAGATATAAGTTCCGAAAGTATCTTTCAGAAATTGTCTGTCACGATGAGCGCTGATCAGTTTGTAGGCCAGATTCACCCCGTAGGAGATAAAGATGGTCACCAGGGGGAAAACCACCGGCAGCATTACCGACCTGCCGGACGAAGGAACATTGACACTGAGCAGTCCTGCAAATCTCTCGGGCAAAATAGTTTTTACCGCAGTCTTGAAAAGCCAGAAATAATCTGCCGTAAAACTGCCGATGGAAAAAGAAAGCCATCCGACGACCAGAAATAATACGGGTATCAACCCGGCAACCGGCTTAAAGGTACTTGTCAGTGTCAGCGTCAAAACTACAAAGCCCAGGATCAGCCCCAGCTGTAATAATCTCGATCCCGTCGGGAAAAACAAGGGGCCTAATGGCAGGCGGATTTCATTGTCATCTAAAATCTGTTGTATGGCGTTGGCATGCATTTCTACTCCCGGCGTAAATTGCTTTACCCCCCGATAACGGAAATAGGGAGACCGTACGAAATCGTGATCTTCCGGCAGGGAGGAACCGATGAGTACAATCTTGTTCCGGAAAGGTTTCAAGCCGGGGTAATTCACGTATAGGTCCATGATATCGCTGTCCTCCGCCCTCAAGTCGTAATCCTCCGTATCCAAAATATCGGAAAGCGGATAGCGGTTAAAGGTTTTGAAGGCTCCGGAGGGCGGACCGTAATAATTTAACAAAAAAGCATTCTCAGATTGAAGGGTCGTGATTTTGACGGAGCCAAGGCTGAATTCTTTCGTCACCGGGTCGAAGCGCCATTCTGTGGAATCGGCTATCTGCATATACCGCAGGACCGATTCCAGACCAAAGGAATAAAAGAGTTTTTCGGGGTTTTTGCTGAAAGTCGTAAAAATAAGATATTTTCTGCTGACGCCGTCGAAATCATCGGCGTGATCGACGATCCCGATGGAATAGGGCAGCGCCTGTGTGGGATCTCCGAAATGCAGATTAGGGGTCGGCGAAACCAGGTAATCCGGTTGGGAGGCGCGGTTGGCCTCATACCCCCGTTTAGCTCCCAGAATAATGGCTGTCCCATGTGCGGCAGCGTACTGCATGGCTCGGAAGAACTCAGCGTCACCATCAATGACATTTTCCCGGGAGAGATTTGCGTTTTTAAATTGTTTCAAATTTGAAAGAAGATTTTGGGTTTGTGGGTCTGGACTGTCAAACAAGAGGTCAAAGGCGATGACAGAAGCGCCCGCATCCGTGAGGTTTCGTACGACCCGGCTCCAAACGGTTCCCCGGCCGTAAGGGTAAGGGTCGGGGATGAGACGATAGGATTCATCATCGATTTCGACAAGAACCACGGCCTGTCCCGGATCCCGAATACCATTACCCCGATCCGTAAACGGTTCACCCTCTTCCCAGATACCGTTGTTTTCTCCGGCATCTGGGGCCGTATATCCAGGATCGTCCGGACAGAGTGTATCGATTCCACAGTCTTCAAACGGCTCGTTTTCATTCCGATATTGATTGCCAATATCAGTGAATGTTTCCCCCGGGTCCCAGCGGCCGTTACGGTTGGTATCACTGAATGGTTCCGGCTTTTTTGACATAGCAGATCGTGAGCCCGGTCCTGCCAGGGGTCCCCGAAGTTTGAACCGGTAATCATACAGCGCCGCCTCGGGAGCGCGGAGGAACCCTGCGACATAGATCCCGGCAGACAAAATGAAAGCGGCCGCCGTGATTCCCAGAATTGGCAGAGCCCGTTTAATTGAGTTTTGATTGATCGTTGGTTTAGTAATGTTGATCATCCGGTAAGGATTAATATCGTAAGGAAATTCCGGCCATCAGGGGATACGTGGTATGTCCGGCATCACCGAGATAATTTCATTATAAATTTCGATATTGGAACCGCTTTCGGCAGAATAATAGATTTCTTTCCCTGCGTGTCTGGTCACGCGGAGAATAGGTGTCTGGTCAGAATTCAGAATCAGCTTAACCGGCACTCCGTCGCCGGTTATGAAGTAGCCCTTGTCGATAGCGCCCAGATTAAATCCGTTCGTTTTAGATTTAATTTCAGGCAACTGTCGAACCAATGTCAGAGATTTGATATCCGCCTTGCTGATGATCTCACCATATAAGCCCGTGATCTCAAGATTATCGGTATGGATTAAAAGTCTGTTTTCTCGCAGCCCGACAATAAAAAGTCCGCTGATGAACACGAGCATGAGCGCCAGGAGTACGAATGCTGCGGCCAGCTTTTTTTGCTGTGTGCCACGGACAAATTCTCTGCTCCTCCAGATGAGGTAGAGATAGGCAAGAAGAGGATAGACCCCTAAAAAAATTCCTGTCTGTATGTCACCGTAGTACTGCTTCAGGAACAGACCTATCCCCAAAAACGAGAACCCCAGGAAAAGATGGAATTTTTTCAGCAGGGGAATATAGCGGTTCAGGTTAACTGCTTTCCGCTCATCAGCAGACAGCATGTTGTAACCCGACAGCAGATATTTTGCGTTTCGGCGGTTTACGATGAGACCGATCAGAAGAAAAACGGCGCTCATTATAATAATCGTAGAATTCATCCCCGGGGTCCTATTCGGAAACAGCGAAAGATATGAGCTCAGACGGTGAAAACATGCTCTGCGGAATGAAACTGATCATTCCCGTTAAAAGGAGTGAATGTGAAGATGGCCTAAAAATCGTAAATAAGTCTCGCTTTAAAATATGAGTTCTGGAAGTGGTGGGCATCCGGTAAGTATTTCCGTCGATACTCCCAATCTCCAAGCAGCCTTACATCCGGCCGCAGCTGCCAGTCCACCCCTAAAAGCAGCGAGAGCTGATCAAAAACCGCAGCGCCCCTGCCTTTTGACAAACTCAGGCCTGACCGCAGCACGGCATCCCGGCGAGATAATCTGCGCTGCAGAATGAACTTCATCTCGTTGACGCTCCGGGCCGAATACAGGCTGCCTTTGCCGAAGTTGTAGTAGGCATAATTATAGTTGAGTGTTGATGTCCAAAGCTCATCATAAGTTGAATTCAGGTGAAAAGTCAGCGTCTGACTATGGTTTTCCGGAGAAAAATAAGTCGAATTATCAGTGACGTCTGCATCCATCAGATCACGTTTGTCTGTGCGGGCGTAAGTAAAAGCGAGCTGCTGTTTCCCCCGATAAAAGAACGTATGAACAATCGTCAAAAGAATGAAATTATTGCGGGACTTTTCCTGGTTGGAGATGCCCAGAGTATCACCGTTCACATTTATGAACAGATTTGTGGCTGCACCCGCCTTCCGCCCCTCTGTCCGGAATTTCAGGCTCATTATCGGCAGGTCCGGGCCGGGTAACCAGGACATACTCAAACTCCCTCCCCTTGTTTTTGTGGTCGTTTCGGTGGCCAGGTTTATGGCATCATCCGTACTGAAATATTTGAGGGTCAGGGTGAGTTGGTCATTCAATAACTTCATCCTGTCCGAAAAGATGCGTTCCCGCAAATTCTGCTGAAGGTAGGGATTGGCCAGTGAGTTGAACTCTGGACCTATCTGCTGAAAACGAAATTGAAACCGATGGCGGAAATAATTCAGGTTCAGCGTCAGATTATATGCCATGGAGGGCATGTGCGAGATCAATTTCAAAATTCCTGATTCGGAGAATACATCCAGCGGCAGCAGGGGCGTTTGATTCAGTCCCATGTGGAAAATATTTTCATAGTCTGCAGGGTCAAAGGGCAGTGACAGAGTACTGTCAAATTGTTCCTGAAGCAAAGCCTCTGACAGTACGGGCTCCCAGATGTTCCGGTTCAGCAGGCTGAATGATAATCCAGTACGGAATTGTATCCGGTCTCGGTCAAAATGTAACTTCAGATCAGACCCCAGAATGAGATTATCCTGAGGTTTGGCGCCCTGCCAGTCCGATGTAAGGGGATTCAGGGTCACAGTCCTATCGGTACCAAAGATGTCTTCCTTATGGGTCACGAGCGTCCGGTACGGGATACGATAGGTTGTATCACCGTCGTCAATTTCCATTTGTACCCAGTCAGCACCTCCGGGCTGGATCAGGCCGCTCACACTCTCAGGCAGGGTGATCAGGGCATCCGGAAGGCTGGAACGGATGGACCCTGCATCGTCTCTGGCCTTGATGAAATTTAAATTCCATTGTGCCCCCCGAGGGGACCCGATGCCAAGGTTGACGGCAAGCAGATTGCGTTTAAAAGTGTAGTTATCTCTGGAGAGTTTCAGATTCAAAGAGTCCTCATTTGCAATTGTGTTCTGCAGGCCGGCAGTGGGAATGAGCATACTGTTACGGAGGTCTGTGTACTGAACCGCCCTTGCCAGAGTCCCTTTGATCAGTTCTAGTTGAAAGGCTTTAAAACGGGTTGTGAATTGAAAGCCGCGCACCCGGTTGCCGTTCAAACCATATCGATTGAAAGTGGGGTGGAGGTCTCCAAGGTTTATTTTCAGATAGGGCAATGAGATTTTGAATAAGTAGCGGTTACGGGGCTGAGCGGTTTGCTTCTCCAGGCTGGTTAGACGGATCCTGGAATCGATTTTGGCGACAGAATATTTAAAATGATGATCCAGGTAAATATTCCGTACAGAGACGGTCTGTTCATCCACCCGGCTGCCGGTATGGTCCGCGGCGAGCCTGCCGGACTGACTGATGGATGCTGTCGGACCGGACCCCTCCGCAGCGGATTCAACCGTAAAAGACCATCTTACAGGATCCCGACCGGTTCCCGTCATAACGGGTAAATAGACCGTTACGCTGTGGAGGCCCGGTGACAGGTATTTGGCATTATAGATCAGGTGGTTGCTGCGGATATCAGCTTCAGATGTGATGTCCCGGTTATCGAGCCGGACTTTAATATTATCAACATCCACGTTCTCCAGTCCGAAATAAGACAGATAAAGCATGGCTTCATCCCGGGGAATTCTGGCACCCGGAGCAGGTTCCATCAGAAATTCTGTCTGCAGGGGGAGCTGGTTTTCAGCGGATTGCCCGGGTTCCGGATAAAGGGGCACGACGACCGGATTAAGGGCGGGGTTCACCGATGGCCAGGTAACAGCTGCCGCACCGGAGCCGGTCTCCAGTTCAAGATAATATTCAAGTGCACGGGTATCCCGGGAGGGAGGTTCTACTTCTGCTTCAAAGCGGTGGTTTTGCAGAGGTGTCAGTCTCTGCATAAGATAGTCATTTTCACCGGACTGTCTGTAAAAAACAAGCAGCCCGGGCGAGGGAACATCCTCAACACCGCTTACAAAAGCTTCAATGATCAGCGCCTCGCCATAATTGAAGGAGACTGGAGGCGTATGCCAAATGGATTGAGACAGACACAGGGCTCCTGACAGGAGCACAGGAATGAACAGATAGATTTTTTTTATCATTATCTTCTCGTTTAAATCAATATTTGGTTATCCGGTCCTAGGGTCCTCCGTTGTACTCCAGCAAGGGGTACATGGGTTCGTCTGCGCCGTATTGAAAAATACGCAGCTGCACATTCTCGTGGATTAAGGATATATCAAAACCAATGTTTTCTGTTATTAAGTCAGTGCAGGGGTCCCCCTTATCATCGTGTGACAGATAGAGCGCGCACTGATAGCTGTTCATTACCCAGATCGGTTCCGTGGCATACATCCGCATTGAATGAGACCTGCAGCCCCCCTCATAACTCACGTTAAGACGCAGGGTGTCCGCCACGATGGACCGGCTGTTGATCTGGATCCAGTCGATCTCAACGGCATCTCTGTTGAAAGTATCCGGATTTGTGATCATGATCACAGGGTCGTTACCGGAGTTTTGCGGTTTATTGAATTCCAGCGGTTCGCAGCCTGTGACAAAAATCAGGTAACAGAGCGCACTTGTCAGACAGGTCTTTGCAAAGTTGTTGAATGGATTCATACCTGGCCTCCTAATTATCTCCACCGGCAGAATTTATTGATATTTGATAATGAGCTGTTTCACATCGCCGTCTTCATTTTGGAAATCCAGTCTGATCTCATTTTCAAACGTCCCCGATCCCGGTGTTTCACCATCAATCTCGGGCAGGACTTTTAAATCATCCGCCTTCAGGGGTCTTACCGTCAATTCTCCTGTCGGCAGAGAAACCACCACCGTGTTAGTCCCGAGCTGAATGCTTTGCCGGGAAGTGTTGTTTACGATCCTGACGACACCATCAAATCCGAAAAACTGATCACCCGCATTGCGGTTGCATTTCAGCCAGAAAACCGTACCTTTCACCGAAGCTACGGAGGTGGGAGTGACAATCCGAAACTCTGTACTTCGCTGCGGACTCACCTCAAATTTTAGAATTCCGTTGTCGATTTTCACCAGCTTGTTGATTGCGGACCCCTTAACTGTTCCGCTTACATAGATTTCCGTGTCAGCGGTGATCTTGATCGTGCTGCCGTCATCAAGATAGACATATTTGGTAAAGCCGTCAGGCCCCGTTTGGATGAAATCGTTATCGAACAGTTCACTGCCTTTGGGCAGGACCGGCACAAGCTCCGTTGAAGAATACTTCCGATAATTTACCCGGCCGCTGGATTTGGTCACGAGACCGATGGCGGTCTCCTCCGCCGGGAGCAGCCCGAACCCCAGCAATAAAAGCGATATAACAAACTTGGTCACGGCTGAACCTCCGCTCCCGTGATCTCAAGGTCCTGTGTTTGAATTTCTTCCCTGATCCGCGTCAGTTGCTGAAGGGGCAAATCTTCGCCATTGAGGTTGAAATTTGGCCCGGAAAGGGTATATCCGTCCAGCGAGCCACCCGGTCCGAAGAAGGTTGTATATTGTCCGTCACCCAGCAAGGCCCTGATAACTTCTAGATAAGCACTGTTGGATGTCCATTGACCCACGCCGGTATCGATGCGAAAAATAAAAATCTCACTTAACTGCTCCTCCCGGCCCAGGGTTGTCTCGAACTCTCGTCTCAGCTGCCACACGTATAATTTGCCCGGCTGTAAATCCAGTGCCGCAGTGGTGGGGTACTGAAAGACATTTAAATTACCATCAATCGGATAGTACTCATCAGTTTGGACGAGAGGCAGTACAGACATATCATTGATGGCATCGGAGAGTGAATTGTGGATTCCCGGCTTGTATTCACAGACCCGTATTCCCAGACTGCATTTTGATTTGCCGTCGATCTCGGCGCAATAATCAGCATTCCAGTTAAATACCGGGTAGGTAGTGCGGACTGTTGTCTCTTCAACTGCATCCAGTGAACCGCCGGGAGACAGCAAATCGAGATAGGCCGGTTCATAGACCTCCAGCGTCTGGACCAATTCACAGCTCACGCTGCCGTCATGGATGAGCCTGCTGATGAACCTGTATATGCCATCCGGTAACCGGCTGTTTTGGAGCATGACGGAGGCGAAAGCATCATAGCGGTCATCGGCCAAATCAATGCTGTCCCAGCTCACATTATCGATCAGTGCTCCCTCCACCAGGGTCTCACCTGTGAGGTCGGTGTTTCGTACCAGCAATTCATGCTGGACATCGAAGACACGGGCCCGGAGAACGCCGAAATTTGTGAAATCTTCGAATCCAAGCTGGGGTGAAAATATCTGAATTGTGAATTCAAAATCGAAATCATCCGCCTGCGAATATTCATCGTTCGCATTGAAAATCCGGTATTGAAAGAGATCAAAATTCTGGGCACCCGTATCCATATCGATGGCACTTAAATAATAGGCCACGATCTGATCATTGAAATAAAGTTCTTCGAATTGCCAGTCACCATCGCAGTCCGAAGAGAAGCTGAAGGTCAGAAGTGAGGCAAATAACAATGCCGCAAAGGGTCGCATGATATCCTCCTAATCTAAAAAAATATGACTGTTCACTCCCCGGAAATTATTGGAAAATGAGCGCTGAAACAAATACAAAGTTTAAGATGCCTTTCCGAAGGGTCAGCAGCATGCTGCCCAGAGCCGAACTGCATTTCTGCAGACAGAATAAAATTCAGCAGTCGGGATCCGCCATGGGCACAAATCTCACCGGCAGTACTTTTCGGATTTGTGGATTTTCATCATGACATTGCGTGATGACCAGCAGGTCCTGCGAGAAGGCTCCAACCGGCAGCACAATCCGACCTGATCTCGTGACCTGATGGTACAGGTTTGTTGGAATTTCATTTGGAGCTGCGGTTATCAGGATACGGTCGAAAGGCGCAGCTTCAGGCCATCCCCGGTGCCCGTTGCCCTCCCGACATTTAAAATTTGTAAAATTCAGGGTATTAAGTCTGCACCGGGCAGAAGCTGATAATTCGGGGTTGATTTCAATTGTGAATACGCTCCTGGCGAGCTGACAGAGAATCGCCGTCTGATATCCGGAGCCCGTGCCGATCTCGAGAACCCTTTCTTTGCCGGTGAGTGTTAGCACTTCCGTCATCAGCGCCACGATGTAAGGTTGTGAGATAGTCTGGTGTCCGCCTATGGGCAGCGGGCCGTCGGCATAAGCCGAGGTTCGTAAATAATCCGGTACAAATTTATGGCGTGGTGTGCGGGCCATCACCTTCAGAAGGGCAGGCTCACGAATTCCTCTGGGGACGAGCTGGGTCTCCACCATAGTTCTGGCCTCGGTCTGCCAGTGGGGTTCATCGGAGCCGGCAGAGGTGTCAAATCCTGGGGATATGTTCATCGCTCTACACCTGCATTGTACATTATTTATGGATTGTCAGGTGGATCGGAGAGAAGCTGACCTTCAATTTTCAAGACCACTGCTGTAAAACCGTCCTGCGGAGGGCACCCTTGCTCCCTCCTTATCATCCGCCCATGATCAACGATATCAAGTTTACCGCATCGAGAACATCCACGGAGCCGTCCCAGATCAGATCGGCAGTCCAGAGCTCGTAATCTGTGGGAGTTATCTGCATCATGATAATGGAGATGAGCCTAACTGCGTCTAATACATCCAGGGAACCGTCCCCGTTGACATCACCGTTTCCGGGACATTGATTCTCTCCGAAACAGAGTCCGCAGAAATCCAACTCTTCCGTCAGACAGCAGGCTGCATTTACATCCGTGATGTGGTCACCGAAACATTCATCGGCACAGTCCATGTCACTGTTGGCAGGATGGCCCGTGTCACCTTCTGAACAGATCTCACAATCATCAATAAAAGCCGTACCGAAGCAGTCGCCGTTGCAGTCCATATCGGCGTTATCTCCAAAGCAAACACTGCAGTCGTCCATGGCCCAGTTTTCCTGCATTCCCGTCGCTCCCCCCACACATTCGCTGCAGTCATCAATAAAAGCCGTACCGAAGCATTCATTATTGCAGTCCATATCCGAATTTGCAGGATGCCCTGTGAACCCTTCCGAGCAAACGTCACAGTCATCCATGTAGGCAAAGCCAAAGCAGTCGCCGTTGCAGTCCATGTCACCGTTATACCCGAAGCAGACACCGCAGTCATCCATAGCCCAGTTTTCCTGCTGGCCTGTTTCACCACCTACACATTGACCGCAGTCATCATAAAAGGCGGTACCGCCGGGAGTTCCGTAACAGTCGGGAATGATTGCATCGAGGTACGTAATAAAGTAAAATTCAAAATTTGCCCAGCCAAAATTTTCTGAAGGTTCGGCATTGTAATATTGGTTGTCTGATGCGTCATAGATCATGAATTCGGGGAATTGGCCCGGCAGCATATACCCGTCGCTGTTGATATCGCCGTCGTCGCCCATGACAGGGACTTCAGTAAATTCACCGGACCACTGCACAGAGCCCACGCAGATGTCGCCGTTGAAGGCACCGATCCAGTCGTTTGTATCCAGTGCCGAACCGTCGATAGAGGCAAATTGAACAAAGTAAAAAGCCTCCGCCGTTGATATATTGTAATCAAAGAGGGCAGGCGGGTCCTGCGCCCTGGCTGGTGTGAGGAGAAAAATTACAGAAATAGTCAGCAGCAGTGTGGTGATGAAGTTCTTGTGTTTCATAAATTACTTTCGTTCGGGTTATTTCGTCTTGAATTCGAGGGTGTCAATTTAGATTATTCCAAAGCATTCAACAAGGGTAAAATTAGCTGTTTTCGATTTTGGTGTACGACAGTAAATGACGATATTCCAGCAGTGCGTTTAACGCATGCTGAACATAGTCGATGCGGATTTCCGTTGCCCGGTCATTGAATCGGTCGCCGTCAATAAAACCTTCTTCGGAAAAGGGTCGGCTGTCACGTGTAAAACCGCCCCGGTAGGGCCCCTTTTGAATCTGCGTACTTTGTAAAAAGCAAATACCCCCGCGGACAGCTTTGAGGATTTGCCGGCGAAGGTCCGCCCTTTCTTCCGGAATGATTTTAAGGGCAGCCAGAAGTCCTTCAAGGCGGGTGGCCGTGGGTGTTGTCTTGCCGTCCCGGGTGAGACATCCTCCCAAACGCTGTTCTGTCGAGTATCTCGGTTTTTTTTCAGCAAGAATGCTTTCAGAGATTTGTATTGCATGATCAACGATAGTGCGGCGTACTTCATCTGTGAGAGAGTCATTTTTGAACTTTAAGATCTCTGCTGATGCGATGAGAGCCCAATTGTCTGCAGGCGCATAATCGAGGTCGGCCCGGGAACGCGCCAGATAGGTCAACCCGCGTATAGCTCCGTCCAGCCATTTCTGTGAGGGATAAATTCGGAATAAGGAGATCAGACCGAGGATGGCTTCGCCGGGATAATACAGCGATGGGTTCGTATCATCGAGTCCTTGCCGGTCGATGTAGCGGGAATAAAATTCGCCGGTGTCTTTCTGCATGAAAAGTAAAAAATCTCCCATGGCTCCCAGTTGTTTCAAGTCGATCTTATCCGGAAATGCCGCCCCGTAGGTAGCCATAGCCGTCAGGCCGAGTCCTGTTCCGCCCAGTTTCAACTGCTTCGGTGACCGACTGGAAGTTATCCACGGGTATGACCAGACTCCCAGGAGGTTCGGATGGCCGGGAACAGCCTCAAGAGATTTCTGCTGCATGAAACCAAGCGCATTTTCTACAGCCGTCAAAGCGGCACGGTCGTTGGATTGGCGGAAATACTTGGCCAGTATATAAACAGTCCCTGCGTGCCGCAGCAGGTTATAGCGTTTGGCCGGTACGACGGCAGGGTTTATATTCACCCGATATAGGAATTGTCCGTCGGGATTGCAGACCTTCTCGAGATAACGAGCTGCCTGACGGATTGAGCGGTTGAGCCTGGCCTGGTTTTCCGCAGTAATTCCTTTCGATGCCCTGGAAGCACAGTCTGACGGCGGTGGGAACAATTCTGCCAGTTCCAGGCGGATGGTGTCGGTCACGGTCGAATCAACGGGAGCAGGTTCCGGAATCCCCTGACCGATTTGTTCAGGGGGAGAGATCATAAAGGGCAGATAGATAACCAACCCGAAAAACAGGCCGATGGCGAGCATAGCATATTTCTGAGCCCGGGTCACGGTCAGGTAGTTTTTTTCAGATCGAAGGATATCAGGGAGCCGCCGTCGTAACCGGCATAGAAGATTTCATCGGTGGTGGTGTCAGCCACGATATTGCCCTCATGGTCAATGCCGATCACGCCGAATTTACACTTCCCGGTGCGGGCAAGCTGCATAAGTCTGTCGGCAGCCCGGGTCAGCGGCAGCCCGGCTTCAACCATAGTGACCAATCTGGCGGCGGCAGCCAGATTGACGATATCTTCCCCTCGTCCTGTGGCAGATATACCGGCAAATTGTGAAGCATAAGTACCGGCGACTGTGGGGGAATCACTCACTCTGCCCACGGTTTCATTGCCCATACCGCCGGTAGAGGTTCCGGCAGCGATAATACCGCCCGCATCCAGCGCCACCACGCCGACGGTTCCGCTGTCACCCTGCTGACGGCGCTGGTATTCTGCAATCCGGTCCGGCGTCACCGGATCAAAGAAGGGAAAGTCATTTTCAGCGGCAAACCGGCAGGCCCCGGCGCAGGACAAAACCGTATGCTTTTTGGCATTCAGCAAATCAGCAGCCTCTATGGGATGCTGAATGTCCTGAATGTTGATCACTGCGGAGAAAATCCCGTCGCTGCTGTCCATGATGGACGCAGACATGCGGATAATACCATCCGCCTGCAGTCTGGACCCGGTACCGGCATTGAATATGGGGTTGTCCTCCAGCATCCGTACCCCGCACAGGACGGCTGCCCTGGCGCCATCCTTCAGCAGAATGGGCCAGGTTGTCAGAATGATCTCCTTCAGCGCGGCAGCAAATATCTTTTCCTTGTGCAGATTGCCTTCGAGTGACCCGGCACCGCCATGGATCACTAGTTTAGGGGAAATCGTTTTTTGAGGTTTTTTAGTCATGGATTTAAATTCCAAAATATCAGGTTTTGTTGCTCATTCACCTGTGAAAATTAATGCAGGCTCCCGAAGAATATTAAGCCTTATAATCGATCGGTAGTAAACGGTTACACGCGAAGGGCATTACCTGTCAGGATGGCGCCAGGAACTTTTTGGTCGTATTTTTGTAACATGTGGCCAAAATAAGGAGAGATCATGTTTGATTACAATTACACCACCTTTAAACGCTATATGGACCCGGCCGCCAACTCAGCCTGGCTGCCGGTGGCAAAAGTCGGACTGGGGTTCATCCTGGCGGGATTGCTCATCCTGCTGCTGAAGGAGCTGCTCATAGCCATTATTGCAGCCGGCACGGCATAGGCATCTTTATACTGTCGGTGGCCTTTCGTGTCTGGCGGGCAGGGAGGAGAGGGTTCTGATAGGACATCGCACCATTTGCAATTCATGTACAATGGTTCTCCGGTCAAACCTGGTTATCCTCGAATAAGCTCACATTTATAAGATCATCAGACTATAAAATTCCATGGACTGGCTTGCAGCCGTTGCGGAATCGAATTCGTGATATATTAAATTAGCCAGTCGTCCAGCAACTCGACAATACGCAGGTCACCAACTGAACGATATCAAGTATATCCAGGATACCGTCGCCGTTATAATCTCCGGCTACTAATTGATAATCGTCGGGTTCTGTGTCTCCGATTACAATTGAAACCAGCGTCACAATATCAAGAATACCCAAAACATTATCTGAGTTCAAATCTCCGTTTATGTAATCCTCGCAGCTGCCATCATCTATTGTTGCATCCGGATTATAATTCCAGGCCTCCGGATCGGTGCAGCCAAATATTTCCTGTTCCGGTGTTGTGAAATTGAATACATCTTCGGTAGTTATTGTTTTGTTGGTAATCAATCTTAAGACAGTACCCACTTCCGGCATGGCCAGTTCTGCTGATGCGGAGTCCAGGGGGCTTCCGTCGCCGCCTAAATACC
>JAADGM010000055.1 GCA_013152375.1 FCB group bacterium
GTGAAAAAAAATCTGCGTCCTCCTTTGTGTATCGTGAAGCCCATATAAGGTACTGATATTCAGCAATCTATTTCAGTGGGTCAAACATAGGTCAAATAACAACTTTTTTAATTAATCGCAAAATCGGCCTCAATGCTGGAATCAAAATATGAACTTATTGCACTCTGAGTTTGGCCCAAGTTTTTATTTCATTGATCTTGTCTCTGGTCTTCATCTGAGTCTGGCATGAGGTCGTCTTGCCAGTCCAAATTCAGTTCTTTTTCGCTTTCAGGTTTTGTGATATAATAGCACATCACAATTACTTTGATGGCATAGATGATCAAGCCTACAAACTTCAATTTGTCAATCATATTGTAATTTTTTTAGTTTCCCTCTCATTACCTCAAACGAAGATCAGAACGCCGAAATCGGTTTTTGTGATTCCTGATTTCGCTAAATATTCCGTGATTATCTCACCCAAATGAGGATAATCGTCATCTTCTTTTTCCATGTTGTTCTTTTAAGGTTGTGTCTGAATTCCCATTTTTTTTCGAGCAGTTTTACCATATCCTCCCATCCGACTCTCAGGCCGAATGAAATGGGAGCAGCCTTGATCGGCAGCCTACATACAGTACCTTCTACAACCCAATACAATACATTAACAACATCAATAGGCTGACAACAACAATCAGAGCCGTCAGCACCGGAATTCGTGCGAGGCTAAATGCTGCATGCAACGTCCCTTGCAGACGTTGTAAAGTAAGCGGGGTTTCGGACCTGGGTTCGGTATCACCCGGAGCAATCTCACTGAGTTCTATTTTTTTATGCAGATCGACACCGGGACAAACCTGAATAAAAATTCGTTTTACGATTCGATTGATGAGTGATCCGAAAATCGGAATTTTATCGGAAATGGCATGGGTTATGGTCGGAAGGATAATTAGGTGAACGATTCCGGTAAATAACATCCCGTACACCTGCTTTCTGTTATCCCTATTCATATTCCCGGTCAATTTCATATCCTCAACGGCTCTTTTTACAAGGTCAAGGGCGTACTGCATGATTTCATGAATGTCTTTTTTCATTCTGAAGTTGAGCAGCAGCAGCCCGGAAAGGAGTCCTGCGAAGAAAAAGAGTATCAGACCGGGGATAAAATAGAACAGCAGCCCCAAAGGTGTCAGCGACAAAAAAGCCAATCCCAGGCCGAACAGGATCAGGGCAATAGCTACGGGAATGAAGATCATGCGCATGGCATAAGTCGGAAAGCTGATCAGGTTGATGATTTTGTCTATCATCTCCTTGTCGCGGTATGCTTTGAGATCAATTCCAAGTTCTTTTTGGATCTTGGAATCGAGGGCTTTAAGGTCGCTGTTGGTTCTGATTTTCATCGGATCTAATGTTTAGGGGAAGTCAGGTAAAAGAGAAAAAAATCCCGCCGACATCTCTTACTCAATACAACACGTCGACGGGTTCAAAAAAGTTCTGAGTCCCAGAAGTCTGGAAACTCTATTGTATCAGTCAAAGAACGATACCCAGCTTCAGTGAAGCGGAGCATATAAATTTCATTTCAGGACGACCAAGCTGGTAATATGGCTGGGATGTTCGAATGGGTAATCCGAAGTTTACACCGCCATCAATCAGAAAGGGGGAAATCCGAAATTGATAGCCAATCAAGCCGCTTAGAATGGTTTGTGCGATCATCTTAAATTGTTCGGAAAGGGGTCAAAAAGGTCAATGTTACCGACCACTGCCACGGGCGCGTTTCGGTGTCAGGGTGTGATGGCGTACTTTCGGGTTTGTTGCCCGGATAATCGCTCCTTTGGGTTCCATTTTTTTGCATGATGCGGGGGTTATTCTTCTTCTTCATTTTCATTAGGAGGGAGTTTTATTGCTCCGGTCCATTCGAGGCCCCAACACAATCCGTCCTCATCTTCCAGAAGCTCCATGTGCGACTTTTTTTCTTTGCCATTGAATTCTCCGGTCTAAAAGACAGGAAATTGAAAATCGCCATCCCCGATTTTACCACTCAGCGAAATGTCCCCGTCTTCCTTCTGCTCAAGATTCTCCTGCTCTTGCTCCTGCTCATTTTCGGTTTCATTGGGATCTTCTTCCTGTTCCTGTTTGGGATCTGTTTTTAACATCGCATGAACCCTTTAGTTCAGATCATAAAATGCTGCAACGTCCTGATAATCTCTTAAATCCAGTTCTGGATTTGTGATTCGGGGCTGATCATCAATGATGAGCATTCGATATTTAATCGTCGCGGATGGAACGCGGATATTGCCCTGATTATCTTCAAGGTGAACCAGTGCTACCCCGGTTTCGGTTGTGAATGAAGTCTTTACAATAGAATTGACACCCGCATCGCTATATGGCAACGCAATACGATAATTGAACCCATCCTGATATATCAGCACCGTACCTTCTGCCAGGATGTGTTTTGAAATTTGTGTCGAGGCGAGTACGGCCTCAAATCCGTATCCGGCTTCGCCGAACTCGCCGTAGCTGTACCAGTCAGTCGGACAGATCTCGTAGTCCCGGACCATTGCACC
Source organism: FCB group bacterium (assembly GCA_013152375.1). GTDB lineage: Bacteria > Fidelibacterota > Marinisomatia > SCGC-AAA003-L08 > JACNLC01 > JAADGM01. The sequence continues at coordinate 2,532 of JAADGM010000055.1, forward strand.
GGGATTAGCGGTTGGCGTGGGGGAATCCTTTTCGCATCCGGCAACTAAGATGAAGATGACTAAAAATAGCAGGTCTAAAAATCTCCGTGTATGTTTCATTTTTTAGATGTTTATGTTAATTTTTTCTGATATTATTTTCTTCTGATGGTCAGCCCTCCGGCCTGAAGGGTCGATTGTTGCAAATCCTTGAGCAGCCACCAATAGACTCCATCGGGGAGCAGTTCCGCATTCCAATCATTGCGCAGGGGATTCATGGACAATACTTTCCCGCCGCTTCGGTTAAAAAGTTCGAGAACATAGTCGCGTGCATCGATGTGATCGGCGAGGGTAATAAGCCAGGTGTCATTCGTACCGTCATTGTTCGGTGTCATGGCTTCGGGAATGAAAATATCATTGGCCGCCGGGAGTACTTTGATCGATACCGTATCAGCCGGACCGTCACAACCGTTTGCAGCCGGAGATATTGCGAATGATACCAGCGCAGCTTCGTTGTTACTGTTGAGTTGATAGCCGGATTGAATGGGTCTTTCTTCCCCCGGATCGGTCGGGGTGACGTTTCCCTCCGGGGTATAAATGGTGATCGGTCCTTTCGAAAGGATTTTCCAGTCATACGTGGTATTCTCCACCACAGATCCAAGCACAATTTCCAGCGGTTCCCCGCGCCGGACAACCCTCGGACGTTTGACAATCCTTACTTGCGGGG
>JAADGM010000145.1:0-5783 GCA_013152375.1 FCB group bacterium
GGAAAAAGATCGCCTGTCGACCCTTGGGATTAATCCCGATGCACAGAGCCGTGCAGCCATTCTGAAGCCAGTCATACTTTTGTGTCAGCAGATTGTGGCTATCCACCAACAATCTTATCCGCTCCCAGTATGAAGGACCCCTGAGACCTCTGTTAGCCGTTAGCAATTTTATCAAAATGGAAATTGCAGGATAGATGATTCAAAAGCTGACGTAAAATGGATCAAGTCTTCAGTTGAAGCAAAAATGAAACGTTAGCAATGAACAGCAGTAGTTAGTTTATTATTTCCTCAATATCATCCCGCCTCCCATTAGTTTAATCTGAGAGCCCCCCATTTCCAAATCTTTAAACGGTAGATTCGTTTAGCCGCTGCTGCTTTCAGGTATTATTTAAGTTGTATGCTCTTTCAAATCCCCCATATTTTTGCCAAATTATTAACAGTCAAAAAGAGGTTAAATGCAGAATTCTGACCGCTCAATTCCTGAAATAACCATTAAATCTTTCATCCTTGGTGTCCTGTTATCAATGATACTGGCCGGTGCAAACGCCTATCTTGGCCTGTTTGCCGGCATGACAGTCTCCGCCTCCATCCCTGCAGCCGTGATCTCAATGGGCGTATTGAGTCTTTTCCGAAAATCAAATATTCTCGAGAATAACATCGTGCAGACAGCCGCTTCCGCCGGCGAATCTCTGGCCGCTGGCGTAATTTTCACCATCCCGGCACTCATATTAATGGGGTACTGGACTGAATTTGATTACTGGGAGATCACTAAAATATCCACCATCGGGGGTGTGATCGGAGTACTTTTTACAATCCCTTTAAGACGTGCGCTCATTGTGGAAGCTAAACTGCTCTATCCCGAAGGAATCGCAACGGCCGAGGTTCTGAAAGTAGGCGAAAGCGCCCGAATGAAAACGGGCACCGATTCTTCTGAGGCCTCTGACGGCATCAGACTCATCGGATTAGCCAGCATTGCCGGAGGCCTGATGAAATTGGCCCACCAGGGGTTCGGCATGTGGAAATCCACTCTCGAAGGGGCCCGGGCCATCGGGAATTCCGTTTTCAGTCTCGGCACCGACCTCTCACCCGCCCTGATATCGGTAGGGTATATTGTGGGGCGAAACATCTCCATCCTCGTCTTTGCCGGCGGTGTTATCTCCTGGGGGATTGCCATCCCTATTTATACTGCAGTTTACGGGTATGAGGGGAATGCGCTGGATGCAGCCTGGGCGATCTGGGATAAAGATATCAGATATCTGGGAGTGGGCGCTATGGTTGTGGGCGGAATCTGGTCGCTCATCAAACTGGCAAAGCCCCTGATTGCCGGAATCAAGTCCAGTTTGCAGGCGGTTCAGACTTCATTGGGTTCAGAGGCTGTCAGGAGAGAAGAAAAAGATATTTCCATTAAAACGGTCGGTTGGATTTTACTCATTATGCTAATTCCTGTCTTTCTTCTGTATTGGGATGTAATCCACTCTTTTGAAATTGCTATTATTCTAACCTTCGTAATGCTCATTTTTGGATTCCTTTTTTCCGCCGTTGCAGCCTACATGGCAGGTGTTGTGGGCTCCTCCAACAATCCTATTTCGGGGGTAACCATTGCTACAATTCTGTTTTCCTCTTTGCTGCTGTTGATGCTGCTGGGCGCCGGTTCGACCAAGGGAGCGGCCATGGCCATCATCATCGGGGCAGTTGTCTGTACGGCAGCCGCCATCGGCGGGGATAATATGCAGGATCTGAAGACCGGGCATCTTGTTGGGGCAACCCCCTGGAAACAACAGATCATGCAAACCGTGGGAGTCATCAGTGCTGCTCTCGTTTTAGGGCTGGTTCTCGACATCCTCCACACGGCTTATACCATCGGCTCTCCGGCGCTATCCGCCCCGCAGGCAACCTTGATGAAATCCGTCGCTGAAGGCGTTTTCCAGGGGAACCTCCCCTGGAACATGGTTTATATCGGCGCCATTGTAGGCGTACTCATCATTCTGGTGGACATCCGGCAGGAGCGGGTCGGCTCTGAATTTCGGGTTCCAATCCTGGCAGTCGCAGTCGGCATTTACCTGCCTTTGGAACTTTCCGTACCTATATTTATCGGGGGTATGATCTCTCATTTTGCAAACAAGACCGGCGCTACAGACCGGACCCGGAAACGGGGCATCCTGCTGGCTTCAGGACTGATCACGGGAGAGGCCATCATGGGAATACTGGTTGCGGTTCCGATCTTTGTGACCAGTGATAAAAACTGGTGGCCCAAAATTGACGGCTTCGGCTGGCTGGGACCGATACTGTTTGCCCTGATCAACGTGTGGTTATACTTCACACTTATAAGGAGTAAAAATGAAAATAACTAAAGAACTGCTGCAAAAACTGCCTAAACCCGAGCTTCACTGTCATCTTGACGGCAGTTTGCGCGTACAGACTATGCTGGAGCTCGCCGCCGAGCAGAATATTAAGCTGCCTGCGGATACTCATGAAGGGCTCAATAAATTCATGTCCGTGGGTGAAAATCTGGTCAGTCTGGAGGAGTATATCAAACGTTTTGATATCACTCTGTCTGTCATGCAGACCCCGGCCTCGCTTACCCGAACGGCTTATGAACTGGGTCTGGATGCGCACACGGACGGCGTCAAATATTTCGAAGTCCGCTACTCACCCATTTTACATACCAAAATGGGAATGACCATGGCCGAATCTGTGGAAGCGGTTAAAACCGGACTGCAGCAGGCGGAGTCGGAAGTGGGCATCAAATGGGGTATCATCATCTGCGGGATTCGGCATATTTCCCCGGAGGTATCCCTTAAGCTTGCCGATCTGACGGTTCAATTCAAGAATCGGGGCGTCGTGGGTTTCGATCTGGCCGGTGCCGAGGAAAACTTCCCGGCAAAACATCATCAGGAAGCATTCAACCTGATCCTAAAAAACAATATTAACACGACGCTACATGCCGGGGAGGCTTTTGGACCTGAGAGTATCCATCAGGCCATACATTATTGCGGAGCGCACAGAATCGGGCATGGGACCCGCCTTCGGGAGAACCCGGACCTGATGGATTATGTAAACGACCACCGCATAGCCCTGGAAATTTGCCTGACCAGCAACATACAGACCCGCAGTGTCCGCTCACTGGAAGACCACCCTTTTAAATTTTATTTCGATAACCACTTGCGGGTGACACTGAATACCGATAACCGCCTCATGTCAAACACCACACTTACGGATGAATATTGGCTGGCAATATCAACATTACCAGCTGACACCGGGAAATATCCGCAGTATCATTATCAATGGATTTAAATCCGCATTTCTCCACCACAATCAGCGGCGGGAGCTGATCAAAGAAGTGATGGATGAACTGGAGACAAACTTCGGCTTTGAACGGCGGGTTATTGTCTGATCACAGCGAGTTTGCCCACGGCTTTATTCCCCTCGGGATGACTGCTGGTCACCAGATAAACTCCTGACCCAACCAGTTCGCCCCGGGAATTTCTGCCGTTCCATTCGGCCTGACTGGTCTCGAGCCCTGAATTTTCTGCCGATAATTCAACGACGACTTTTCCCGTCAGCGTCATGATCTTTATCACGGAGCCGGGACGGCAGCCTCTGATCACTACATAATCATCAGCAGGGATGCGAAAGGGGTTCGGACTTAGTTTCAGGTCGCTTTCGTTATCCGGAACAGCTTGATAAGGCAGGCGGATTGACGAGATCCCCTTGGCGGTACTTAAATAGGCAAGACCGGCTTCATCGTCAAAGGCAATATCATAGACAATATCAGAAAGCAGCCCGCTGTTTTCTGCGGTAAACCCTTCCTCATCCGGCCAGAAGGTCGTATTCTCCCTGATGACCCGGACCCCGCTGTGCTGGGTGGTGATCCACTTGTTGTTCTGTGCGTCAACTCTGATTTTATCCCCTGCATTGAAAGGAATATAGGCAAAGAAATTCAGGGGAAATACCGGCGTCAGTGAAAAACGGTTTCCGGAAAATCCGACGGAATAGCCCTGTACGCCGCCGTTCGTGAGGATCCACAGCAGATCCTGCTTATCAAAGGTTAAGGAATAGACGTTCACACCCGGCGGATCAACCTCAAAATCGACGCCGTTCCAGGTATTGTTAGCTGTATTCTGGAGATCGAAAAAATAACTGAAGACCTTTAATCCTCCGCTTGAAAAGGGCTCATCGGTGGTCATGGTCTCAAATTGCAGGAACCCGAACCAGGCCCTGCTGTGACTGTCGAAGGCCACTTCCTGAGGCAAGTATGAAATTTCGTCCATGGCCGGGACGTGGGTCCAGGTTTGTCCATCCGGAAGCTGCACGGCGGCAATATGATTGTAAACCTCAGAATAAGGGTTCAGGACCCACACATTACCCTGCCTGTCTTTGTTAATCTGATTGATGGAAAGATAACGGCTGTTCCAGCTGTGATTGTAAACCCCAGCCAGACCATCGAGCAAACCGTCCGTTGTATCATAAACGAAGAAATCCCAGGTTTCCGGGTTCACTTCTATCACCCCGCCCCGCACACCGGGCTCGCTGGGGACGATCCCGTCATTGGAAAAAAGGAGGTTCCCCTGATTGGATTCCACGATACTCCAGGGCTGTTTTGCCCCTCCCAGATAATTGAGGACGGTCGCATGAAAATTATCATCCGGAAGTCCGGTAGGCGGATAGCCGTACGACCAGTCTGCAGGGATGAAATGGTCCCAGATCCCGTTCCGGTAAACGAAGCCGCCGATATTTCTGGAATGATCGCCCATCCATCCGGATTCGTTACCGATTCCCGCAAGATCGCCTTGAGCTGTCACTGTAAGCGCGTGGAAGGTGTTGAACATGAGTGTGTTCGGCACGTTTATCTGCCACACAGGCATTCCGGGATCCGAAACGTCCACTCGCATGATGCCGTGATTTTTGAGACCGAAGGCGATTTCATTTTCGTAACGGCTCATGCAGGTGAATTCTGTCTCAATGGGCACATCGAACTCAAACAGCAGATTGCCCTGTAAATCATATTCGAAATAGGCCGAGATATTCGTATCGTTTTCAATTCTGATCGCGAGTAATCCAAGTCGATTATTCACGGCGGATAGTTCCACATCGAGGACGCGCCCGAACCAATGGGAAATCAGCGGGTTGTCCAAGTCCCAGGCTCCTCCCGGATTTTTCACGTACACCCGGTTTTTGGTGATGAGATAAATATCTCCGTCAACAGCCACCTGCTGGGCGTATCCCGCATCATCCTGATAAGCATAATGCCATGAAGTGGAAAAATTCAAAATACTGCTTTTATCCGCTGCCAATACACCGTTTTGGATGACAATATAAATTGAATCCGGTCCCAGATCCACATCAAGGATCTCATCAATCTGCTGCGGAAAGGAATGAAAATGATCCTGAAATTCCGGCAAACCCCTATCATTTATCAGAAACTCCAATAACCCCCATTCCTGAGCATCCTGGTAAACGGCGTATGCTTTTGGATAGCTTGGGAGAATTTTGTGGATGATATCAATATCCAGATGGTCAATATCCGTCAATAACCCTTTGTCCGCTGAATAAACCTGGAGCGTCCCCCTGGGCATATTCCCACCCACCCACAGGGTGTCAGCCGCCGTTGCCGACAGTGATTTGAGGTCCAGATAATCCAGCCCGTCCTCATCCGTTATGAAATCAAAGGTATTACCTGATAACTCGAGATCCAGTATTCCGCCCTGCGTTGAAGCATAGATATGTCCATTGGATGCATAGAATATGGCCGTGGGCGACAACAGCGATGTATAGCTTTTCCA
>JAADGM010000145.1:5839-6966 GCA_013152375.1 FCB group bacterium
GCCGCAACCTAGACTGCCCCGATCTGACGATAAATTCGCAGCGTTTTCAGTGCAGCTTCCATAACCTCCCAGCCTTTATTGGCGGCCTTAGTTCCCGCCCTTTCCCGCGCCTGCTCCAGTGTATCGGTGGTGAGCACCCCGAAGATCACCGGTATATCACTGGTTCGTGAGAGCTCGGCAATTCCTCTGGAGACTTCTGCAGATACATAGTTAAAATGGGGTGTGCCTCCTCTGACCACGGCCCCCAGGGCAAGCACCGCATCCACTGCCTTCTTTTTCAAAAGCTGATTGACGGTCCCGGGGATTTCAAAGGCTCCCGGAACCTTAAGGGTTGTGAGATTTTCCCTCTGCCCCTCGTGAAACCGATAGGCGTCAATGGCGCCATACAGCAATGCATCTGTGATCTGACGGTTGAATTCGCTGACCACGATGCCAACCCTGACGTTTCGTGCCCATCGATTTTCCGAAATTACTTCCACAGCTTCAGCTGTCCTTTCCCATAATGAGATGTCCGAGCTTATCCCGCTTTGTGGCCAGGTAACGCTCATTCAATTCATTTGCCGGAATTTCAAGCGGTTCTCTGCCGGTAACCTCTAATCCGTAACCTTCAAGTCCCACGATTTTGCGGGGATTATTGGTGATCAGCCGCATTTTTCTGACACCGCATTCAAACAGGATTTGGGCACCGATACCATATTCCCTGAGATCGTCCTGAAATCCCAGGCGGTGGTTTGCCTCAACCGTATCCAGCCCCTCGTCCTGCAGACGATAGGCAAGCAGTTTGTTTTTCAGACCGATCCCCCGGCCTTCCTGACGCAGATACACCACAACGCCCCTGCCGGCGGCTTCAATGATTTCCATGGATTGATGCAGCTGATCGCCGCAGTCGCAGCGCATGGATCCGAATAAATCACCGGTGAGACATTGTGAATGCACCCTGACGAGGACTTCATCATCGGGCCTGATTTCACCTTTGATCAGGGCAACGTGGTGATCTCCGTGAATGCTGTCCTCAAATAACCTAAGGGTAAAGTCGCCATACTTCGTCGGGAACGGAATGTGGGTCAGTTCTTCGATCAACTTTTCATGACGCCGGCGGTACTCAATCAGGCTGGCAATGGTGATAA
>JAADGM010000101.1 GCA_013152375.1 FCB group bacterium
GATGATCTTCTGGACCTTTGGAAAAACGACTATAAAACAATGCAAAATGAAATGATTTATGGCGATAGTCCAACCTACGAAGAACTGATTAAACGTATTGCGAGAACAGTTGCTGATATCAATGATCAAAAACAAGAAAATTAAAAAATGACAAATAATTTTATTACAAATTCGGATAATGGCGTCACCGTAAAAGAGCGATTACAAAAATTAATTACAGCAAGCTATGAATTGAAGTTTCTCGTCGGTTTCTTTTATTTTTCAGGTTGGCACGAAATTTATCAAAATTGCAGTAAAACGATGAGGTTGTTTTAAAATCCTGATTGGTTTACAGGTTGATAAACATTTATCACGAATTGTTGAGTGGGAAATGAAGACAATAGCTTAGGTCAGGAAGAGCATTTTACACAATTTATCAAATCGCTTGGTTTTGCCCTCAATAATGACGAAATGGATAATGAAGAATTTTATATTAGAAACGTCGGATGTACTTCAACTTTCCGACAAAAAACATGAATAACAGACGTATTACAACAAAAAATATAGCCCATGCCACAAGTTGTTGTATATATGAATGATAGATCTTTAATCAAAGTTAATTGCAAATTGAAAGTGAATAACTTTAAACTGCCGCATATGCCACAGTCAAACCCTCACCCCTGAAAACCGTATATTCCTTCTGCGGACTTCAACCTATTCACCTTTCACCCTGCCGCTTAATTCATGGAATCCTGAATCTCACGTTTATTTCTAAATTTTACAGACAGACATTGACAAAATATCATGGCTGCCCGGTGAGCTGCCTGACGACCGTTTCCATATCATCTGTGGGCAGTTTGCAGGCATAATTCTGGCAGACATAAACGAGAGGCTCGCCGTCGGCCGCGGCGGTGTAATTTGCAGTAAACGGCAGCAGCTTCAGAAGGGCCCTATCCTCCTGATCCACAAGAATCGTGACCATATTCGGCTGATAGAGCGCCTGAAGGCGATCAACAAATTTCACCGTTGCAGCACCGTCAGTCTTCCCGGCCACGAGTACTTCAAAAGAGGAGCCCTGAAAAATATTGACCGCCTGGAGCATCATTGTGTACGCCAACGGACTGCGGTTGAGTTTCACGGCAAAAGCTTCCATGGTCCGGCTGGCGATTTGCTCATATTCACTGTTGGCGGTCAGGCGGCTGAGACGCAGGAAATTATAGGCAGATACGGAATTTCCCGAAGGGACGGCCCCGTCATAAACTTCTTTGGTGCGCACCAGCAGAGCTTCGCCTTCGTCACCGGAAAAGAAAAATCCGTAATTTTCTGCATCCCAGAAATGGGCAGTCTGGTAATCGGAAAGGGCCATGGCCTGCCGTAGGTACTGCAGGTCAAAAGTGGTTTCGTACAGTTCGGTCAGACCCCAGATCACAAAAGCATAGTCATCCAGTACGCCCGTGAGTCCGGACACACCGGCATGATAGCGCCTGTACAGTCCGCCGTCAGGTGCCCTCAAATTGGTTTGCAGAAACTGCATGGCCGTAACCGCGGCAGCTTCGTAGCGGGAATTGCCGAGAACTCTCCCGGCCCGGGCCAGCGCGGCGATCATCAGACCATTCCAGTCCGTGAGGATTTTATCATCCGTGAGGGGATGCACCCGCTTCTCTCTGGCGGCAAATAATCTGGTTCTGATCCGCTCATAACGACGGCTGAATTCAGCTTCGGAGAGTTTCGCTCGTTCTGCCAGTTCGGTAAACGCAGCCGTCCTGTGGGGTATATTTGTCCGGTTCCGATAGCCCTCATTGGGGAAATTCCCCGAGTCTTTCAAATTGAGTACCCTTTCAATGAACCGGGCGTCCTCCGCCCCCAGCAGGCTCATGATCTCGTCGGTTTTCCACAGGTAAAACAAGCCCTCCTCACCCTGGCTGTCCGCATCCTGGGCCGAGTAAAAGCCGCCCTCCGGGGACTGCAGATCCCGTAACACATAGGTGCAGATCTCGCCGGCAATCCTGGCATATAGCTGCTTCCCGGTAGCCTGATATGCATCGAGATAGGCCAGGAGGAGGATTGCCTGATCATACAACATTTTTTCAAAGTGCGGTACCAGCCAGTTTTGATCGGTGGAATACCGGTGGAAGCCAAACCCGAGCTGATCGTAAAGTCCCCCCTGATTCATGGCCTGGAGGGATTTTTCCGCCATATCCAGTGCGGCGGCATCGTGTGTCCGGAACCAGTACTGCAGTAAAAAAGAATAATCGTGAGCTTTTGGGAATTTCGGGGCATTTCCAAAACCACCGGCTCTGGCGTCGAAACGTTTTTCCATGGCGGCAACTGCTGTTGAGGCAATATCATCCGCAATCTCAACGCCGGAGAAGTCTGTTCTGTTGGACTGCCTTAGCCTGGCGACGATTTCACCGGCGTTTTCTAGCAGACTTTCCCGGTTTGTCCGCCATTCATCCCGCACACGAGGGATGAGCTCATTTAAGCCGATACGGTTACCCCGGGTATCACTGGGAATATAAGTTGCCGCGTAAAAGGGCTCTTTGTCAGGCGTCATGAGAATGGTCATGGGCCAGCCGCCCCGTCCGGTCATCATCTGGGTGATCTCCATATAGACATTGTCGATGTCAGGATGCTCCTCCCGATCGACTTTGATGCAGACAAAGGTATCATTCAACAGAGCTGCGATGGTCTCGTTCTCGAAGGATTCCCGCTCCATGACATGGCACCAGTGGCAGGTTGCATACCCGATGGAAAGGAAAATCGGTTTGTTCAGTCTTTCAGCCGCGGCAAAGGCCTCCTCGCCCCAGGGGAACCAGTCCACAGGATTCGCGGCATGCTGAAGCAGATAGGGGCTGTGTTCAAAGACCAGGCGATTATAGTATGCGCCTCCGTCCGACGGCAGTTTGGCCAGTTCCTCTTTTGGCGGGATGATCCCCCTGCCGTTCTCGTCGTAACGGTACACGCCGTCAGCTCCGTTCTCCGCGCCGACAAAAGTGATCAGCAGGATCAATAAAATATTTTTTATCATGCGCCCCCTCCTTCAAGAGAAAAACTTTCAAATCTTTTAACCTTTACTATTTGCAGTGCTCTGCCGGTACCGATGAAACCGGTAAATACCGGCTGAATTTATTGGTTGTAATTTGTATTGAGATTCATTATATATTCAACACTTATTTTCCTTTTTCTATGGTCAGGTAAACCCTGTAAATTGAGTAAGTACTTATCGTCAGCTTAAATGACAAAGGAGGCAGCTATGCGTACACTGCGCCGGGAATTAGATACAAAAAAGACCCAACAAAGCTACTCAAGAATAGCTCCATTGTACGATTTGTGGAGTAAAGTCACCGAATCTAAAGCCGCCCGGCTGGTGTTGGAACTGGCGGAAATCAAAAACCGTCAGGAGATCCTTGAAATTGCCTGCGGAACCGGTATAGTCCTCGAACAGATCATTCTTAAGAATACCGACGGCAGAAACGTGGGACTGGATCTCTCACCCCATATGCTGAACAAAGCCCGGAAAAGACTGGCGAAGTATGCTGCCTCTCACTACGAATTAATCGAGTCTGATATGTTCAGCAATACTTTCCCTGACGAAAGTTTTGATCTGCTGATCAATAATTTCATGATCGATCTGCTGCCGGTTGAACTGTTCGACCGGGTAGCCGAAGAATTCCATCGACTGCTCAAACCCGGAGGCTCGCTTGTCATCGCCACTTTTGCCGACGGTCCAAAATTCTACCACCGCTTCTGGCGCTGGGTGGCGGAAAAATTACCGGGTTTACTCACGGGCTGCCGACCCGTGGAGATCTCCGAACCTCTTCTGAAGGCCGGTTTTAAAATCGAAAAACAAATTCAGCTAAGCCAGAACACCTTCCCTTCTGAAGTTATTAAAGCCCGTAAAGCCTCATAACATCCGTTAACCCTCACAGCGGACAATGGAAAATTTAATAAAAGTCCAGAGGACATTTATTGATTTCATCCTGAAAGAGTGGCTGTTAATCCTATCAGGTATCGGTTTAGCCCTGACATCCGTCTATACCCGGCATTTTCCGGTCTATTCCACCCAGGAATTACAGGTGCTGTTTATCCTGTTTGCACTGTTTATTGCGGTTAACGGGTTACAACAGGGTGGGTTTATTTTAAAAATTGCCCGGAGCATTGAACGGGGAAAAGCAATGCCGCTGAAATTGGTGGTGATGACCTATTTCTTGTCCATGCTGGTGACAAATGACGCGGCTTTACTTGTCATGGTCCCACTCACACTTTCGCTGAATATCGATCACAAGGATATCCTGGTTGTTCTGGAGGCACTGTCCGCTAATGCAGGCTCGGCACTGACACCCGTAGGTAATCCGCAAAATCTGTATGTTTACTGGTTCTACGGAGTTCACCCCATCACATTTATCAAAACGATCTCGCTGTTTTCCGTCGCTTTTCTGATCATCCTGTCTGCTGCTTCACTTCTTCTAAAACCACGAAACGGGTCGCAAAGGGCGGAAAGACCGCAAGCAGTCAGTAAAAAAGCGTATGTTTATGGTGTTTTGCTGCTGACGGTTCTCTTGACCGTCCTCCATGTACTCCCTGTTCAGACGGGTTTTGTTATTATTATTTTTGCTTTGCTGTTTGACCGAAAAGCGCTCCGCATTGACTATGCGCTTTTATTCAGCTTCTTTTTCTTCTTTGGTCTTGCGGAAAACATGAAGGTGTTGCTCACTTCTGAAATCAGTCATTCGGGACATATCTTTTTATTCTCTGCTCTGGCAAGTCAGGTCATGAGCAATGTTCCGGCCACACTGCTGTTTGCGAAGTTCACTTCGAATTGGGAGGCTTTATTGTGGGGAGTAAATGCAGGAGGTTTCGGGAGCCTGTTTGGCTCTTTGGCAAATCTGATCGCTTATAAGCTTTACGTCACGCATGAAAGTACAGATAATTCTGCCCTGTTCACTGCAAAATTCCTTTTGATGGGTTATGCGGCATTCTTTGTGTCGATGGGATTATATTTTTTTATGTACCGGACATCAGGTTTGTTCTGATAATCAGAAACCTCATGGGATTTGAAATTCTAGAGCTGCAATTTCTTCATAAGGGACCGCAGGTCCGCCACATTACCCTGGATTTCAAGATCAACCGTTTCGTCCGTATCGCGGCGTGAGAGAACTTTCGTGGTTGAGTAGATCAAATCCAGCAGTCCGCTTTTGAAATGGGGAATTTTTATGGCGATAATTTCCTGATTTTTGCGGATGGCTTCCAGAATAGCCCGTCGGAGACTATCCAGTTTCAGCTGTCTCAGTGCCGAGATCGTGACGGTGGTTGAAAATCGCTGTTTTAATACGTCCAGCAGGGCCGGGTCACTCACCAGATCAATTTTATTCAAAACTACCAAAGCGGGGATGCTGTCCAGTTTCAGCTGGCGGAGGACATCGGTGATGGTCTGATAATGGACATCAATCTGAGGGCTTGAGGCATCCAGCACTTTCAGAATTAAATTTGAGTCTGCAGCTTCACGCAGGGTCGAACGAAAAGAGGCCACCAGATTATGGGGGAGCTTGCGAATAAATCCCACAGTGTCACTGAGTAGAAACTGTTCCCCTTCCAGTTCTATTTTTCGCACGGTGGTATCAAGAGTGGCAAAAAGTTGATCCCGCACATAAACATCAGAGCCGCTCAGGCTCCGCATCACCGTGGATTTGCCTGCATTGGTGTACCCTACCAGGGCCACCCTGAATTGATCGCGACGATGGTGACTCTGTGTAATGCGCTGTTTTTCGATGCCGGCAAGGTCCTTTTTCAGCCGTGAGATCTGATTCTGGATGAGCCGGCGGTCAACTTCAATTTGAGATTCCCCGGCTCCGGCCCTGGTACCGACCCCCCCCATCTGCCGTTCAAGATGCGTCCACATACGTGTGAGCCTGGGCAGACGGTACTGCAATTGTGCAAGTTCGACCTGCGTCCTGGCTTCCCGGGTCCTGGCATGTTTACGGAAAATATCCAGGATCAGGCCCGTCCGGTCCAAAACCTTGAGGTCCTCCCCGGCCAGCCGCTGGAGGTTTTTCATCTGGGTGGGTGAAATTTCATCATTGAAGATGATCAGGGAACACCCCAGTGCCACAGCCTGCCTGACGGCCTCATCGGCTTTCCCCTTCCCGATGAAAGTTGCCGGATCAATACCGGTCCGTTTCTGCGTTACGCGGTCCGCAACTTCCGCCCCCGCCGTATCCGCCAGCAGCGCCAGTTCGTCCAGTTGATCTGCGGTCACGGAAGGCGCAGCACCCGGCAGGATCAGACCAATGAGGAGGGCCCTTTCTTTATTGTCCGCCACTGCGGGTCCCATAGACATTTGCCAGATACATTTCGAGGAGGGTCAGGATCACCAAAGCGATCAGGAACCAATACCACAGTTCCGTGCCGTGCCGTGCATTTTCCATGGCGGATGCCAGACCTTTGTAATCTTCAATGATCACCGTGTCGTCGGTGAGCGCGTCTCGGATCTGCTCGTCTGTCAGGGGTTTTGAAGATAATTCGACAGGCGGCGGATTCACCGCGAGTTCATCCAGAACTTTTTGCCCTGAAAGCACGGAGATGAACCCGATCTGCGGTATTTTTTTCAAGGTTATCCTCTGATCTGAGTCTGCGTTCAGGAGTATGGTCGTACCGTCCGGCAGCAGCAGCGTAAGCTTGTTTTTCAGATCCCGTACATTAAGTTTAAGGCTCCAGCCCTGATCGGTGGTGAGATGGCTGGACTGAGAACCGGTTTTGCCGGAGTAAAGCAGCAGATTCCAGAAAGGGATAAAGGAGCCCTTCAGGGGGAAATTGGACCATTTCAAATCGGGAGCAAAGGCAAACAGATCCACCAGGCCGTCAGAGTAGGACTGACGGTTCCAGATGCTTTGATCATTTTTAAGTCGAACAACTGCATGTTCCGTGTCCGCCAGCTTGAGAAAACGGAAGAAACGAATACCGGCTCCTTCAGCTCCGTCGATGAGTGCTTTCCCCACAGCCCCGGATACGGTCTTGTCATCAATTTGCTGGAACGCCTCCCCGGGCAGGACCACTTGTCCCGCGGAAGCTGTGGAGATATTCAGGAAATCAAGTGAGATCAGTTTTTCCTGATCACTTCCGGGGAACAGGATCAAATGCCCGCCGCTCTCTAAAAACGCTTTCAGCTTATCCTGTACCCCCTGCGAGAAGGCCTGAATCCCCTGCAAAATGAAGACATCCGTCTGACGCAGATCAAGAGCCGGGAGTGCCGTTTCCGTGTTGACACTGATGTCAAGCAGGCGAGCGTCTTTGTTCAGGGCCTTCAGCGCATTTTCAACGAAGAGAGCATCATCTGCAGTGTGACTGACGAGCTGAACGGTTAACTTATCCGGCAGGTTAACATGAAAATAATATGTATTGTCTTCATTTCGATTATCATTTTGCAGCACGACTTTCCCCCGGATACGGCCGGTGTCATGGAAAGCAGTCAGGAAGGAATAACTTCGTTTCTGTCCGGCCTGGATCGAAATGACCTGCTGCCCCACATTAATATCATTGATGATCATCTGCATCAGGGCGTTTTCCACATCCTGCCGGCCGGTATTGAGGACTTCAACGGTAATTTCTACCGGGATATTGGTCATGGGAATTTCAGTCAGCAGCTTAACATCAGAAATTGCCAGGTTTGTCTCCAATTCAGGTAATTTGCTGAAAAATACATTCCAGTTCTCCAGATCCAGACTGTCTGAGATTGTATTTTCAAAATTCACGGCCTGGGCGTCTGAAAGGAGATACAGTTCTAAATTGGCATAGTCCCTTTCGAGTGTTTTCCGGATTGTACGAAATTCTTCAAAAAAATTGCCCGTACCGTTTCCAATTTTCAAAAAATCATCATTCCGACGGAAATCGCCGACCCTGCCTCGATAGCGTTCGCCAGCGGTCAGTGATGAGATACTGAGCGTCACATCGTCATCCAGGCGGTTGAGTATGCCGGCAAGGGCTTTACGGTCGATATCCTGACGGGATATGAATTCAGAGTCCCCAAAATTAGAAAATGTGTCATCGATTACCACCGCAACAAAGGTTGAAGCGGGGTCATTAATCCAGTTAAAAACACCTTTCAGGACGGGACGACTGAGCATCATCACGATGGCCAGGATCATCAAAGTGCGGATGATGAGCAACAGGATCTGCAGGATCTTCAGTTTACGAATAGAATCATGCTCCAACTTCTTCAGAAATCGGATAGAGCTGAACTCCACCGTTTTAATGTTTCTGCGGTTTAAGAGATGCAGGATCAGGGGGATGCTCATCAGGGGAATGGCCCACAGGAACAGGGGGGATAGAAAACTCAAATGCTTAACCTCCTAGTATTTGGATAATGAGTGCAGAAACAATGGGAATCATTAAATTATCATCCAGCGATTCAAAGGGGATGAGCTCGATGACGGCTGCAATCACCGCCGCAGTCAATCCGGTAATCAGACTCAGGCCGGGCACCAGCAGCACTACTACGAAACAAACACTGATGAATGACAGTGTGCCTTCGAGAGACTTCCCCCGAATGCGGGTTTTACCGTATTTTTCACCAACAATCGCGGCAAAGGCATCCCCGACACTCATGAACAGCAGACCCGTACCGGCAGCGACCCGGTCAAAGAGCAGTACGCATACTGCAGCCGAGATGAACACATAAGATGCACCGGTCAGCCCTTTCATTTCGTAGGGCCGCGCCACATAACCGAAAAGTGCTTTAAAGATCGAATCAAAAAATCTGACCCTGAATCTCAGCAGGTCCATTGCCGGCAGCAGAATCCCCAGAGCAATAAAAACGGGCAGAACAATGGTACGATCAAGTGTGAGGACACCGATGCCCAAAACGGCCGAAATCAGATGAATGAGCTTCCGGAGAAATTCCCGATGATAAGCATTGATGTCACGCATTCAGCAGATCCCGGTGTCTCTGCTGCAGGTCCCCGGCTCCGAAGAACCCGGATCCCACAATGGCCACATCAATTCCCGTTTCATAAACCTGTCGGATTGTCTGCAGATTCACTCCCCCATCCACCCCAATCAAAAAGGGGCGTCCGGCTCTCAGTTCAACAATTTTTCTCATATTGATCAGGGTTTCAGAAATGAATTCCTGACCGCCGAAACCGGGATAAACCGACATTACCAAAACATAATCCAGCAGATCCAGATAGGGTATGAGGACATCGGGATCAGTATCCGGTTTCAAAGAGAGTCCTGCCCTGACCCCCTTGTCACGCAGCTGCTGCAGGTCTCCCGCAATATCCGCAGAGGCTTCACAGTGAAAAATGACCGTATCAGCCCCGGCCTTAATGAACTGTTCAAAGTAGGCGGAGGGATCTTTAATCATTAAGTGACACTCGAGATGGCATCTTGTAAGTCCTGCAATAGCGCTGACGATCATCGGTCCAAAAGTGATGTTAGGTACAAATCTACCGTCCATTACGTCCAGATGCAGGCGCGTAACTCCGGCTGCTTCGATCCGCTTGATCTCGCGGGTCAGATTGGTGAAATCCGCAGACAGGATGGAGGGCGAAATTATTCTTTGCTTCTGCATTGTTCAGTTTTTACTGCCATAATCATCATTACTGTTTTCATTTCAATTTATCCGTGCTCACCACAAGATCAATCCGGGCCGGTATGGACAGCTTCATCCCGGCCGTGAGACTCTGGTCAATAACGGTATTTGGGATGAGGGACGGATGATACTCTCCGGTAACATCTCCCAGACGCAGACCCGCTTCAGATATGGCAGCCGTGGCTTTGGAGAGACTGAGGTTGACCAGATCGGGCACCCGAAAGATATCCGGGGGAGGTCCCTTACTTACCATGAAGGTCAGCTTTGCCCCGGCATTGACCAACTGGCCGCTGCGCGGGGACTGATAGGTGATGGACCCCTCTTCGAAATCAGCATTATATTCTTCCATCACTGTGTCCACTTCCAGTCCCAGAGCCTGCATCTGCAGCAGGGCACTTCTCAGGGAGACCGACACGAATTGGGGAATTACCACCTCTTTTTTTTCCCCGGCAACGGTGAGTTTTACGGTCCGCCCCTCTTTTACCTTAATGAAGGGTGCGGGAGACATGTTCAATATCGTCCCGGGGGTCTGCCCCGGCTGGTAATCCTTCTTGATAATTTCAATTGGAAAACCAAGATCACCCAGCTCTCTCTCGGCCGTTTCCAGATATTTCCCTCGTAAATCAGGCAAATAGTGCTCGTTATTATACCCTACGTAAAGCGGTAAAAACACCGACTCAATCAGAAACAGACCGACGGCTGTCAGTACACTGAAGGCAATAAAATATTTAATGATTCTGATTATCATTTTTTCTCAATCGGACGGCAAACCCGCCATCAATTTTATGCCTGGGCGGAAATGTAAATAAAGCACCTTTTTCGTCACAGAATTTTTCCGGAATAAACAGTTGAGCCGGCTCAATTTTATAAGTTTTATTTTCAGACAGAAACTTTTCAATGATCTGCCAATTTTCCTCAGGCTCTAAAGTACAGGTGCTGTAAACGATAATTCCACCTGGATTTACATATTCCGCGGCATTTTGAAGGATACGCAGCTGCAGATGCGCCAGTTCTTCAATTTGCCGGGAATTGCGGCGCCAGCGAAGATCGGATCGTTTTGCCATGACCCCCGTACCGCTGCAGGGGACATCCAGCAGGAGCTTATCGGCAGGGGGAAATCCCTGTTTGGAAATGTCTTTCAGCTCCGTTTTCAAGTTTCCGAGTTTAAGCCTTTCCGCCGTTTCGGCAACTCTTGACAGGCGCTCCGGATCGTTGTCGAAAGCCACGATACTGCCGGTGTTCCCCAGGCATTCGGCCATATAAGCGGCTTTCCCTCCCGGCGCTGAACAGCCATCCGTGATGGTATCGTCTTTTTGTGGCTCAAGCAGCCGAACGACCAGCCCGGCAGCCGGATCCTGCACGCTCAACCCGCCATCTTTGAACAAAGGGCTGACCAGCAATCTGGAAATTTCCTTAACTCTGTAATAGCAGCCGAGTTCCGGAAACTGTTCAAAAGCGAGGTGATTGGACTGACAATAGGCTTCAAAATCGCTGAGCGTCAGCCGAAGTTCGTTGACCCTGACATAAATGCCGGGGATTGAATTATTCCAGTCGGCCAGGGCAATTGCAGTTTCCAGAGACCACTGCTGCCGCCATTTGTCCATCAACCATAGAGGATGACTTAACCAGGCGGAAAATTCTTTCAATGAGGTCTTTTCAGGGGGATCATTGGAAGAACGAAGATAATTTCTTAAAACACCATTGACCATTTTCCCGGCTGACGGGTTAATTTTTTTAGCCAGATCAACGGCAGTGGAAACTGCTGCATAATCGGGAACGCGATCCTGAAATGAGATCTGATAGGCAGCCGAGCGGAGCAGCATCTTCAGCTCCGGCTTGAGCTTTCGGTAATTCCCTTTGTAAATTTTTTCCAGTTCGTAGTCCAGACGCCCCTGCATACGGATCACCCCATTCACAAGATCTGTAATAAAACGCCTGTCACGATCCGTGAGTGATTTTTCAGTCAGCCGCCGGTTGAGTTCCGTCGATATGCGTTCTTTTTTTTCAGTCCAGGTGGTGAGGATTGAAATGGCCAGGCGCCTTGCCCCGGGTTGGGTGCTATTCAAATTTTGCGTCCTGCTGAAATGATCGGCCTTTAAGGAATTCGCCAACCGGAAGTCGTTTTTTACCTTCCAATTGAATGGAACCTATTTCAAGTATCCCTTTACCTGTTTCTATATAGATCACACTATTACTTTCTTTTATTCTCCCGATATTGCTACAGACTTTAACCTCATCCACAACCCGGGAATCAAATAATTTGACTCGTTTGCCCTGATAGAAGGTGTAGGCGCCGGGTCTGGGTGAGAACGCCCTGATCTGATTATGGACGGAGAGGGCAGACGCAGACCAGTTAATTCTTAGATCGGCAGAGGTTATTTTAGGTGCCGGGCAGGCCTGACTGTCATCTTGGGGAAGGGCCTTCACATCTCCGTTTTCAAGCAGCGTCAGCGCTTCCAGGATGGCTTTTGACCCCATCGGTGCCAGAGCCGCAAAAACATCACCGGCTGTCATGACGGGTGTCAGTTCCAGAGTTCTCTGCAGCAGAATATTGCCGGTATCGATGGTCTTATCAATTTGAAAGACGGTGACGCCTGTGCGGGACTCGTTGTTCAGCAGGGCATGCTGCACAGGTGCGGCTCCCCGGTAACGGGGCAATAGTGAAGCGTGGAGATTAATCGCTCCCAGGGGCGGAATGCTGAAAAGAGATCGGGGGAGAATTCTGAATGCAACCACCACAAATATATCCGCGAAGCAATCCCTGATCAGTGACTGAAAATCAGGATCCCGTAAAGACTCAGGATGTAAAACCGGATAGCCCAATTCCACGGCAAGTTGATGGATCGGTGATTGCCGTAACTTCAAGCGCCTGCCCGACGGCCTGGGGGGAACAGTGACAACTGCGACGATCTGATGGTGCGACGCATCCAGTGCGGTGAGTGTGTCGCAGGCAAAATCCGCCGTTCCCATGAAAACTATCCGCATCCGTCTCCCCCCTCCCGGACTAATATAATTTCACATCCGACAGCCAGGTCAAAGGCACGGGCGAGGTTTCCTTCCCTCAAAGCAAGTTCAAGAAATCCTGCACTGCCCCAGTAGGCCAATGGAGACCGGGCAGAGACATCGGAGTAAGTCTCGGAAATTCCACTGATGTGGAGACTCTGCCCCACCCTGATGCCACAGTTCCTGAATCCCCGCAAAGTATCTCCGGTTATATTTGTGATCAGATTGCCAAAGCCGTCAACGTGGATAACCTCACCCTTGATACTCTCCCCAAGCTGCTTTGGCAGGGGAATCCGGAGTTGTACCCAGTCAACTACCTCAGGACCAAACGAGGAAACAGCGGCCCCCAGTGAAAGCCTCGCAGCCGTGGGAGCAAATATATCCCGTCCGTGAAAGGTTGTGCTGGAAGCCCGCGCAGCAGTCCCCTGCCTCCCGATAGAATACAGGGAAGCCGAACTTCGTTTACCATCAGAGAACTCCAGCAGGAAACTGAAGAGACCGTTGTCCGGTCCCACAAAAAAATGCCGGTCTTTCTCTATTATTAACCCGCGCCGGTCTGAACCCACACCCGGATCCACAACACAGAGATGTATGGTTCCGGGGGGAAAGGCCTGCCAGGCAGTAAAAATTGTAAATGCTCCCTGACGAATATCATGGGCTGCGATGGAATGGGTGATATCGACCAGAGTCACGGCGGGGTTGATGCCGAGAATTATACCCTTCATCTGCCCGACATAAGAATCCTGAATACCGAAATCTGTCAACAAGGTGACAACAGGTTTTGGATCAATAACCAAGGGTTAGCTCCGGGAATCCCGAATAGATACGAGATTCCGTGTCTTTTGCGAAATTGGAAAAGTCTGACGATTCAGGTCTATAAAACAATCTCTTTGGAGGGTTTTCCGGCCGATGAGATTTCTTTGAGGGCTTTTTTAACAAACATTTTGTTAGCCGGGGATAGTCGATCTGTGAAAAAGATACCCTTTAGATGATCTTTTTCGTGCTGGATCACCCTGGCCAGCAATCCGCTGAATTCCTCGGTGCGCTCTTCGCCCGTTATATCCTGAAATTTCAAAGTTATGGATTCGGGTCTGGTCACCGGTGCCCTGATATCCGGAACACTCAGGCAGCCCTCCTCCATCGTGGCTGAGCCTGCGGCGGCCAGGATTTCACTATTGATAAAGACCAGCTTTCCGGAATCTTCTTCATCTTCAAGATCGACAATCTCAACGATGAACAGGTCCACGGTCACAGACACCTGATTCGCGGCCAGTCCAATGCCCCCTTTTTCATCCATGGTATCGAACATGTCATCCACCAGTCCCCGGATTGTTTTGAAATCCAGAACGGGACTGACCTTCTCCCGTAAAACGGGATTACCGTAAGTAACAACCGGCAGGATCGCCATTAATTGCCTTCAGGATTTTCAGGGGCAGAATCCGCCAGTCCTGCGATATAGGTCCGGGCAACCGTCAATTTAATATTTCCACCGACATCAACGATAACCTTCTGATTCTCTTTCCCCTGGAATCCCGCGATCTTTCCATAGATTCCGCCCCGTGTGAGCACACTGTCACCCTTTCTCAGAGCCTTCAGTTGTTCTACATGGGCTTTTCTCTGTTTGGACTGCGGCCGCCAGATCAGCAAATAAAAAATTGCCACAATTGCAAGAATGGGAATAAATCCTGCAATGCCGGCTGAGGGTGCAGATTCACCTGCAGCAAATAAAAACTCCAATTCGTACCTCCTAAATTAGAGCTAAAATTACAATTGCTCTGTGGGCTTCCTCCAAGCGCTATGAAGAATTTTCCCATTTTAATTGTGGTCATGATCCATGTTTTGTCAGAGACTTAATAAATATTGCCCTGTGCCCTGAAACAATTATAAATTCTGTGCATCAAAGTATCATGACAGTTACCAATATATTTTTTCCAGTCAATTTCCGGAGATAGTATTTGAAAAAAGAAGATCTAAGCAGCCGGGTCGTCCTGTTGATCAATTGGATTCTCGGGGTTATCTATTTCAGAATTCTGAACCGCACGGTCATTCATAATAAAAAGGGCATTTTAAAGGAAACGGGGATACTGTTTTTGTCCAGTCATTTTACCATGGTGGACAGCTGGCTGATCGGTGCCTGCCTCAGCCCCTTTGATGCCGTCTTCAGGCCCTGGCTAATTCCGCATAACGTCCCCGAGATGACAAATTTCTATAAAGGTACTGTTTCCCGCTGGTGGTTCGATAAAAGTAAATGCATTCCCATTCTGCGGAACAAAGGCGGCAAGGAAACTCATCCTAAAATTGTACAGGCACTCACACGATCCAATGTGCTGATCTTTCCGGCCTCAACCCGCAGCCGGGAAGACAAACCTGTACGAAGAAGTGCCTCTCTGGGTAAATTGATCGCCGAGGGGGGTGCCCGGAAAATCATTCCCATCAAACTTACAGGACTGCCCTTCAAAGGCGGCTTTTTCCCCATCTGGTTCAAGCGGGTTGATGTTTTTATCGGTGACCCCGTAACACCCGGGGATCTGGGACCATCCAATACAAAAGAAGAATGCATCAGGATCGTAGATCTTGTATTTCAGATGATCGATGACCTGGGGCAGACGCCCATACCGAACCAGGCCAAAGGAGTGGGAACCTAAGGCTCCTCACAGTCAGAGCCCGAACACTTCCGTTTAAAATTGTAACATTCGCCGCTTTGAACCGGGCGCTTGATGTGAACTAAATTCACCTATTAATTTTGAAAGGATTATTATGTCTTCAAATCGATTTACATTTATTATCTTCACCTTTGCAGCACTCTCTCTTCTCACCGCCACATCTTTGACTCTGACCGGAAGTTCATCGGAATTAACCCTGGAAAATAGTAGTTCAACCTCATTGGAGTACTCCCTGGAACTCGGTGATATTGACCTGCAGCCCGTCATGACACCGGCCGGCAACTTTACCCGGCTCTCCCTGGCGGGATATCACCGTTCACTGCTGGTGGGTGAACCGGAATTACCGGAATTGCATCAACTCATCAGCATTCCTTATAACGCTGTGCCGCGAATTGAGATTATCCGTGATCGCTATACCGATTATTCGCTGTCTGATTTGGGGTTTTCAGCGCCGGTGTATCCTGCTCAGCCCCCTTTGTCAAAGAGTCAAAACCGGAACGACGTGGAATTTGTCATGAATGCGGAGGCCTATGCCCTCGATACGTTTACAGACAGAGCCAAAGCTTCCGTTGAGATAAAAGGTTTTCTGAGGGGTATCCGCATCGCGAATTTTATCTTGCGACCGGTGGAATATAATCCGACGACAGCTGTCCTGCGGATCCATACGGAACTGGAAGTCCGCGTTTATTTTGACGACGCAGATCTTGCAGCGACAGCAACGGAGACAAGCCGGGTATATTCACCTGTCTTCGAACCAATTTACAGCTTGCTGGCAAATTACGACTCAGTGAACAGCAGGACTGACCTGGTGGGTAATCCGATCACCTTTGTTATCATTGCCAACTCCATGTTTGAGGGGCAGCTGGATGACTTTATCAATTGGAAAACACAGGAAGGATACACCGTCATTACCGGATACACCAACGAAATCGGCTCTTCAACGGCAGCTATCAAGGCCTTTATCCAGGATCTCTACGAGAATCCGGCTGACGGTGTGGCACCCCCCTCCTTTGTGCTGTTTGTCGGAGATGTAGCTCAGTTACCTACCTGGAACGGCAATACGGGCACTCATGTGACGGACACGAAATACTGCGAATTCACCAATGACTACATGCCCGAGATCTATTTCGGACGCTTCTCGGCGGCGAATACTTCCCAGCTTCAGGCCATTCTCGATAAGACCCTGGAATATGAACAATACACCATGCCCGACCCCTCCTACCTTGGGGAAGCCGTTATGATTGCCGGTATGGACAGCTCGCACGGATCGACCTGGGGAAATGGTCAGATCAACTACGGAACCACTTATTATTTCAACCCGGAACACGGAATTTCTTCTTTCACCTATCTCTACCCTAATTCCGGCAGCAACAGCGGCAATATTATTACCAATATCTCCGAAGGGGTGGGCTATGCAAATTACACTGCCCATGGAAGCCAGACCAGTTGGTCGGACCCCAGTTTTACCATCAGCGACATCAATGGACTGGAGAATCAGGATGAATATCCTCTGGTTGTCGGCAATTGTTGTCTGACAAATGCTTTCGATACAGGTACCTGTTTTGGGGAAGCCTGGCTGCGAGCCGAAAACAAAGGCGCCATCGGTTATATTGGCGGGTCAAATTCAACCTATTGGGATGAAGATTACTGGTGGGGTGTCGGCAGTGGTGCCGTTGTTTCCAATCCCACTTTTGAAACTACCGGGCCGGGTGCTTATGACGGCGTCTTTCATGATCACAATGAAGCTGAAAGTGAGTGGTATGTCACCAGTTATGCCATGATCATGGCCGGGAATCTTGCCGTGGTTGAGGCAGGAGGCAGTATGAATTATTACTGGGAAATCTATCAACTCATGGGAGATCCGTCCCTTTCAGCTTATATGGGTGTCCCCTCTGAAAACACGGTGGATTATCTTCCCATTCTGCAAATAGGGCTGGAT
>JAADGM010000029.1:0-33572 GCA_013152375.1 FCB group bacterium
AGTGCATTGAGCGCCCGTCAGAGTTCTGTATCGTCCCTTATCGATTTTATTCCAGTGGGGATGTTTTCTGAGTAGGTAGGTGAGAGTGCGTTCAAAGGCTTTGCCGAAGCCATCGGTCTCTTCAATCTGCTTTATGAACTCGGAATGAAAACGGGTAAAAATAAATTTATTGAAGGCCGTGAAATAGTCTGCCTCCGAAACATCCCTGAAGTTACCAAAATATTCGTTTAGAATTAGAAAGCGACCGGATGGGTTCCTACCCAGGAGGGGACCGATCAAATCCCAGGCATTGTCCGTGAGGGTTTTGCGGTAAGCATCAGGAGATGCTGATTTTTTCAATTTGAACAGTCGGGTTGCAAGATATTTTTCCGCCTCCTTACGAAGGATCTCAACAACGTAGTCCACATCTCCCCGGGAACAGGTCCCGTTGCAAAGTCTTGTCAGTCTGGTTTTAAGCTCGGAGATATTGATCATTTACACTATATAGACTTGTCTGTCACTGCTTCAATTTACGGTTTTTTCAGGGTGGAGAAAAACGAATTTTGGACGGCTGCCCCCCGGGCAATATGCCTATACGAGCTTCAGTCTCATAAGTTGATCCACCATATCCCGGATGGCAGTTTCTATGGGCGTGTAGTGCAGACCCAGATCGCGAATACTTTTTGAATTATTGAGGTTAATGGAATAGCCGATATTCCGTTTTACGTATTTCGGCGACAGCCCAAAAGCCCAGCCTACCAGATAGAGCATGAACTTGGGCGAGCGCATCAGGGGCAGTTTGAACCTGCCCGGATAGGCCGCTTTGATCATCTCTGCCAGCTGCCACATGCTCATGACCCGCTCGGACAGGATGAATCGGCCTTCCGCTTTTTCCGACGCCAGACCCAGCAGATGTGCTCTGGCCACATCCCGGACATCCACATAGCCAAATTCCAGGGCAGGAGCGCCCAGGCGATACCGGCCGCTTAACATGTCCCGCATAAACTGCAGGCTGCCGGAATTACTTAAAGGCGTGACGGCCGGTCCCATGATGAAGGCCGGATTCATGACAATGAGTTTCCACTGATCCTGGTTTTTACAGATGTCCCAGGCTGTTTTTTCCGCCTGTACTTTTGAATATGAATAAGGCTGATGCTCAGACGAACTGGTTTCGTTGAACTGATCTTCCGTGATCTCGGTTCGTCCGGCAGCCTGCATATCCGCATTGTCTCCGAGAATAGCCGCCACGCTCGAGGTGAGGATGATCTTCTGCACCGTCTTTGAGTGGTTGGCTGCCATCAGCACATTCCGTGTCCCGTTGACTGCCGGTTCGATGAGTTCTTTTTGAGGGTCTTTGAACCTGAGGGTAAAGGGAGACGCCACATGAATTACTGCATCTGCTCCCGCTGCAGCCTCATCAAAAGATCCCGCCTGGAGCAGGTCCGCCTCATAAATTTTCAGCTCACCCGGGGCCGCTGCCGACAGTGACAGCAAGGGTGCATACTTGTCTTCACGGTTCCTGTCCCTCACCGTCATCCGAACCGTGTAGCCTGCGTCCAGCAGCAACTTTACTACCCATCCACCCAGATATCCCGTGCCGCCGGTAACCATGACTGTTTTTTTCATTGTGATCCCTTTTTTATTTTGAGAATGGCTGTTGCCAGAGATGAAATACTCCGGGCAACCTTTCAGAGAAGCAGATGCATCCTATGGGCCAACTTTGGGCTAATACCACTGATAAAAATTAGCCCCTCCGTTTAGACATGGCAAAGTTTTATGTCCGGGTCCGCTTAGCTGCGTTCCGCCGGGTGACTGATCAGCCTTACGATTTAAATGATTTGCGCGCGAACAAATAACAGAAGTAAAAAACCCGGGAACCCCGGACCATGGTACAAGGCGTTAGTCAGGGGTTATACAACAAATAAGGAGCTGAACATGAATTCAAAATCTGAACAAAAATCATCCAAAAAACCCCTCCTGCTGGCGGTCCTGACGGCTCTTGGAGCCTCACTATGTTGCGTAGGACCCCTCCTGCTGGTCTTTCTCGGTGTTGGAGGAGCCTGGGCAGGGAGTCTGAGTTTCTTTGAGCCCTGGCGTCCTCTTTTCATAGGCCTGACTCTCATTTTCCTGGGATATGCCTTTTATCGTATTTACGGCAGATCAAAGCAGGAGACGTGTGAACCGGGAAGTTTGTGCGCCAATCCGAAATCGAACCGCTTTAATAAAATCGCTTTGTGGTTCGCCACGATTCTGGTTATTATTTTGCTGGGAATTCCGTATCTGGTGTCAGGATTTGCCTTGGACAGCCCTGTTTCTGAACCGGGCATACTGAAACCGAACAAATCACTGGTCCTTGCCGTTGACGGAATGACCTGCAGCTCCTGTGCGGTCACGGTGTCAAAAAGCCTTACGAACCTCGAAGGTGTGACAGATGCCGCAGTTGATCTGGAAAGGGGTACGGCAACCGTAACTTTCGATTCGACACGTGTCACGGCAGAACGCCTGACGGATGCGACAACCAAAGTGGGTTTCCCATCAGAAAAGCTTAACAATAAGCCGGAAGGAAAGTGAAATGAAAAAACTGTTTTTCAAAATCGAGGGAATGACCTGCGACAGCTGCGCAGAGACTATCCGGAAATCTCTTCAGCAGACGGAACGTATCGAGGCGGATGTCTCCTATCCTGAAGCCCGCGCCTCCGTCACAACCCGGGATGAAAAGATCACCTCTTCCCTGCTCATCGGGATCATTGAGAATGCCGGGCCCTACCGCGTAACGGAATTCTCAGAGATTGAAGCTGACACAAAAGACCGAAAGCATCTGGTGATCATCGGCGGCGGATCGGCGGCTTTTGCCGGCGCTCTCCGGGCACTCGAACTGGGTGCCCGGGTCACAATGATCAATGACGGACTGCCCATCGGCGGAACCTGTGTGAATGTGGGCTGTGTCCCTTCTAAAACCCTGCTGCGAGCTGCCGATACCCTGCAGCGGGCAAACCGTAATCCCTTCGGGGGAATTGAAACACAGGGGAAACTTTCGGATTTCAGGACTCTGATCGGAGAAAAGCGCCATTTGGTCGAAAGTCTGAGGCTGGAAAAATATATCGGCGTCATAAAAGATAAAGCTGATTTTCAGCTGATCGAAGGCCGTGCCAGACTTCAGTCACCGACCGGGGTTAGCGTAAACGGTACTTCACTTCGAGCCGATCACATTCTACTGGCTACCGGGGCGAGACCCAATATTCCCGCTGTACCGGGTCTGGATCAGGTGCCATACCTTACAAACGCTTCTGCCTTTGAACTCGATTCATTACCGGAATCTATGATCGTTTTAGGAGGCCGGTACATCGCTTTGGAACTGGCTCAGCTCTTTGCCAGACTGGGCACCAGGGTCACCCTGGTTCAGCGTTCCGGGCATATTCTGCCTGATGAAGATACCGACCTTACAGATCGACTGGTCCGGTATTTGACAGATGAGGGTATTGAGATTCTCACTGATACTCAACTGCAAACCGTTGACTCTGAAGGGGGTCGGGTGAAAGTGAAACTGCTCCATAAAGGCCGTCCCCTCACTGTCACCGCAGAAAAAATACTGGCGGCAACCGGTCGGAAGCCGAATACGGAGAATATCGGTCTTAAGGAGGCGGGCGTCTCTTTGAACCAGGACGGTTCCATTCTGACAGACGATCTGCTCCGGACGACGGCACCCACAATTTCTGCAGCCGGGGATGTTCTGGGAAAAAGAATGTTCGTTTACACTGCCGCCTATGAAGGTAAGCTTGCCGTGGAGAATGCTTTTTCTGAGGTTTCAACAAAAACCGATTACACGGCCCTGCCATGGGTTGTCTTTACCGATCCCCAGTTGGCAGGTGTCGGACTGAATGAAAGGGAAGCCGGTCAGGCCGGACGTGATATTGAAACAGCACGTCTCGAACTGGATAAGATACCACGCGCCATCGCTG
Organism: FCB group bacterium; assembly: GCA_013152375.1. Lineage (GTDB taxonomy): Bacteria > Fidelibacterota > Marinisomatia > SCGC-AAA003-L08 > JACNLC01 > JAADGM01. The sequence goes on from JAADGM010000029.1 coordinate 3,939, forward strand.
CCAGGGATACCCGGGGGTTCATTAAACTGATCCGGGAAAAGGGAACACACAAGCTCCTCGGAGCCCGGATCCTGGCACCCGAAGGGGCGGAAATCCTCATGGAAATCACCCTGGCTATAAAGTTTGGAATGACTTCCGATCAGCTGACGGAACTCTTCCATCCTTATTTGACGCTGTCCGAAGGCATCAGACTCGCGGCAATTACGTTTGACAAAGATGTCTCCGAGCTGAGTTGCTGCGCTACCTGATCGGCGATCAGCGGCGTGAAATGATAGCCTCAGGGTGTCCGCATCATGGGAATTTTTAGATAGAAAATGCTGCCTTTGCCTTTTTGGCTTTTCACCCAGACGCGGCCTTTGTGGACGTTGGCGATATGTTTGACAATGGATAAGCCCAAACCGGTACCACCCAGTTTTTTACTGCGCGCTTTATCCACCCGGTAAAACCTTTCAAAGACCCTGTAAACATGTTTCGGGGAAATGCCAATCCCAAAATCCTGTACAGATATGATAAGATTTCCCCCTTTCTGTACGGCCTTTAATATGATCTTCGAGCCTTCGTCCGAATATTTTAGGGCATTGTTCAGCAGATTCACCAGGGCCTCCCGCATCAACCGGGAATTCATAGGCAGCAGAAAATTTTCAGTACACTCCACGCGAATTTCTATCTTTTTCTGTCGGCAAAGATCTTCACACACCAGCAGAGCCTCGTCAAAAACATCCCGGATTGCTTCCAGCGGGAAATCCAACTGCGCTTGATTTTCCTGCGCTTCAATACGGGATAATTCCAGTAGATCGTCAACGATGGAATTCAGATGATCCGAATGTTTATCGATGATCTTCAGAAATTTTTTAAACTCAGCAGGCTCTTCCAGATCCCCCAGGGTTTCCACGTAGCCTTTGATGGCCGTGATGGGTGTTTTTAATTCGTGGCTGACATTTGCGACAAATTCTGTACGGATCTTTTCAGATTCTTTAATTTTCGTGATGTCATTCAGCACAATAACAGCGCCAAGAGAGCTGCCCTCTTCGTCCTCCAACACGGTGCCGGTGACATACACCTGTCCGAAGAAATCCCATTTTAATTTAAGTTCCTTTTTCAGCCGCTGTTTTCCGCTAACCAACTCATCGATAAAGGTCTTGAGGTCGCTGTTTGTCAGAATTGCAGCTGCCTTTTTACCAATGGGATTTTTCTCACGAATGCTGAACATACGTTTTGCGGCCTTGTTGATCATGAGAATTTTACCTTCGTTATCAACTGCGATGACCGCCTCGATCATGCTGGTTAGTATGGCATTCTGCTCATTCTTTTGACGGGATATGGTGCGAATACGGTCATCCAACTGCCGGGCCATCCTGTTCAGGGAGCCTGCCAGGCTATTGACCTCAAGGGAGCTGTTCAGTTCAAGTTGAGAGGAAAAATCACCTTCAGCATAGTTTTCAGCCACTGCTTTCATCAATTTCAGGGGGGAGGCAATTTTCCGGGCAATATAATAGCTAGCGATCAGGGCCGCCAGGCCGATCAGTAAAGCTCCCATCAGAATTTTCCAGTAAATTCCAGCGATATTTTTCTCAAGGGACGTGAGCGGCAGAGAGACCCTGATAATCAGTGGTTTTCCCCGGATCTCTACGGAATAGGCCAGATACATCATCTCATGTTTCAGGGTGGCGCTGTAACGGATGGAAGTACCAATGGTCTTTTCTCTGGCCGCAACGATCTCAGGGCGATCGGCATGGTTTCCCATTTTCCAGGGTTTCTCATCGGAATCCGCCAGAACCACTCCCTTTTCATCGATAAGGGTGATCCTTACTTGAATAGCCGTTCCCAGCTTTTCACAAAACTGCGTGAGTTTCAGAGGGTCATCTATTTCCTCCCGGGGCAGAATTTCGCTGATGAGCAGTGCCTGGTTTTTCAGACTGGCCTGTTTTTCCTGATAATAAAACCGATCCACCGAAGTTGATAAAAACCACCCCAGCAGGGACACGGTGACGATGATCACCGAGAAATATGTGAAAAATAATTGTGATGCCTGTGTCCTGAATTTCAGCATTTTAAAAGGGTACAGTAGATTTATTCGATCGCATCCGGTGGAAGTTCAGAGCTGGATTCCGCTTTTCATTTTTCAAAATAAAAGCGATACCCGACTCCCCGGACGGTCTTGATCAGCTGACCGTCCCGCCCCAGCTTTTTCCGTAAGCCCACAATTTGAAAATCAACTGCCCGGTCCGTAACAAAATAATTTTCACCGCGAATTTCCTCAATGATCTGGTTACGGGTAAACACCCAGTTGGGATGACTCGCAAGCAGGAACAATATCTGGAACTCACTGAAAGTCAGATCGACAAGATCACCGTTTGTGCGGACTTCCCGCTTGCCCGTATGGATTTCGAGGCTCCCGTAAACCAATTTACCATCGCTGCCGAGATCGATTTCTTCTTCTCTTCTCAAAAGAGCCTTAACTCTGGCCACCAGCACTTTCGGGCTGAACGGTTTGGTCACATAATCATCGGCACCGATTTCAAGACCTTTGATGATATCGGCTTCCTCGCCCCTGGCCGTCAGCATTAAAATCGGGATCTTACTGGTCTTGGGATCTCCCTTTAAAACCCGACAGGCGTCATGTCCATTGATGCCCGGCAGCATCAAATCCAGAACGATCAGATCCGGATAGTGTGTACGCGTCTCACGGATCGCCTTTTCACCATCACTTGCTAGAAGGGTTTGAAATCCGGCTTTTTTCAGATTGAAACTGACAAGATTCCGGATATCTTTTTCATCATCGACAATCAGTATCAGCTTATTTAATCTCTTTTTCATACCCTGAATTTAATAGTTTTTTGTTAGGATTGGATTAGAGGAAAAAAATTAATTATTATTTCTATTAATGATCGGCTGTTTTTGAGGGTTTATCATTACTGCATGATCCGGCATGAGGTACCTGCGCGGGTTAATTCGCTTTCCAGCGAATTCGGTTTCTCGGTAAATTTATGGCATCGGCAGCATCGATCAATTCAGTCTTTGGATTCGTTGAATTTGCAATTTCAAACCGCTATTGAAAATAAACGGAGCTGAGTTGGAAGACGGAACATGAAGCAGAAAATAAAACAGTATGATACAGGTAAACGGGAGAACTGATTGAATTCTGAAGTAAGGACTAAAATTCTCAAGGGAATAATTGTCATTGCGTCCATCTATTTATTTCTGTTGAGCATCAAACTGCTGGGACATTCCTTTAAGCTTTTCGGTAAAGACTTTGCCGAGGCGATGATCCAGATGACCTCCAACCCATTTGCCGGCCTGCTGATCGGAGTTGTGGCCACCAGTTTAATCCAGAGTTCTTCTACGACGACCTCAATCGTCGTGGGGTTGGTGGCCGGTGGCGCCTTGACGCTGGATACGGCCATCCCCATCATTATGGGGGCTAATATCGGCACTACAATCACCAACACACTCGTATCTTTCGGACATATCTCAAACCGTGCCGAGTTTAAACGAGCCTTTTCCGCAGGCATCGTACATGATATATTTAACGTCATGTCCGTCTTGATATTGTTTCCAATCGAGTTGAAATTCCATTTGATCCATAAACTTTCCACAGGAATGGAGAAGATTTTCACGGGAGCAGGCGGCATGAAAATGTTCAATCCTCTCAAGGCGATCCTCGAGCCTGTCATCGAACTCGTTGACCATATTTTTGCTTTTCTGCCCCATTACAATGTCTTGCTGATGATTTTCTCCATCATCCTCATGTTCGGAGCACTGACTTTTCTCATCAAGACCATCAGATCGTTGGTGTTGACTAAACTCGAACTGATCATCAACCGCTATCTCTTTCGAAATGATGTCCTGGGTCTGCTGCTGGGAATTCTCATGACGGTGATTGTGCAGAGCAGTTCGGTCACCACGTCACTGATCATTCCCCTGGCAGGGGCCGGTCTGATCACGATTCGGAAATTATTCCCCTACACACTGGGGGCCAATATCGGAACTACAGTGACTGCCATTTTAGCGGCTCTGGCTACCCAGAATACGACAGCGATAACCGTTGCTTTCTCACACCTGATCTTTAACATCCTCGGGATCATCATTATATATCCTATCAGATTTATTCCCATAAACCTGGCGGTATATATCGGGGAAAGGGCCAGCGAATCCAAAAAGAACCTGATCATTTTTGTATTGTCATATTTGTCACTTTATATTATTCCTCTTATTATTTTAGTTATCACGGAATTGTAATTAACTTTAATTTTGCAGAAGGGTAAAGCAGGAAACTTGAATTATGTGGACTAATTTAATTAAAATCTGGACTTCAAATGATCTGTTAAAACAGGCCTGGGAGCAGTCTTTTGAAATGCTCAAGATTGATGAGCTCATGTTCCGCGAGGCACAAAGAGTCCTCCGGGAAAGTGACAGTGCCGAAGCAGATATTGAAATCCGCGAGAAAGATAAACTCGTCAACAAATATGAACGGGAAGTCAGAAAAAAAGTCATGACCCACTGCGCCGTGCAGACCTCCTACGGCCTTGCTGAAGGGCTGGCGCTTGTGAGCATTGTGATCGATATCGAACGGATCGGTGACTACACCAAAAACATCATGGACATGGCGGTAAACCACCCGCACCGACTCGAAGGCAAATCTTACGAAAAGGACCTGCAGAAGATTGAAAAAGCTGTAAAAGTCAATTTCGAGAAGGTTCGAAAAATTCTCAAAACGAGTAATGCCGAAGAAGCTCTGGAATTAATCAGAAAATACAGATGGGTCAATCCATTGTGTGATGAACGCATGGTGGATGTTCTCAAAGAAAAAGATAAATCAATCACACCCGGAGAGTCTGCGGCATTGGCGCTGTATTTCAGATGGTTGAAGCGTATTTACGCCCATCTGCGGAACGTCACTACGAGTGTCATCAATCCTTTCGATAAGATCGGATTCAAACCTAAAAAGAAATATTTGAGTTAGGGCTGAATACCCCGACCTGAAAAAGTTCTTTCCTGAACGGACAAAAGCCCGGCGATTAGCCGGGCTTTTGACATCTCCCTGTTATCCCTTATCCGACTCTTCTCTATAAGAGTCGAATTTTTTATGACTCCGCGATGGAGTTGCCCTTCGTGGCAAAAAAGAGTGAAACGGCCAGGATCAAAACCTGGAATTCCATGCCCATGCCCATATTGCCGGAACCGGTGTTAATGGAGTTCCAGCCGTATTGCCAATGAACCTTGTAAATTGCACCCAGCATCACTATGGTAAAGATCAAACCGGCAATTCTGGTCGCCAGATCCTGTCCAAATCCGCCCACAAGTATCAGGATGGCCCCCGCTACCTCCATTGAGGCCAGCACATAGATCATGAAGAGGGGCATTTTCATCATATCTGCCAGTCCCTGGGCCATTGGGAATTTTACCCAGCCGTGATAAATGAAAATCCCAAACAAAGACAGGCGCACGAGCCAATGGGCATATTTACCGAGATTATTGATTGAATTCATTTTTTTTCTCCTTTTATTGATGATTTATAACCCTATACCGCTTTTTAAGTTTGTCGGTGAATTTTTGTGGATCGAAATCACCGGTGTACCATAATTCTCCATTCACCCAGATGCCGGGGGTCAGATGCCGGCGGTTCGGGGGCAGAGCATTCCGGGTGGTATCAACATTCGTGACCACCAACCGATACAATTGTCCCTGGTCCTGAGTTACTCTCAATTTAACCGTGACCTGCTCACACAGTTCGCAGGAGTTTCTCACTAGTAGTTCCACAAGGGGTAATTCATCTGTATATTCTCTCATCATACGGCTGTAGTTTAGACGATTCCAGCCACCCGGAACCGTCGCGTATCCGACAAAAGACACATCCTGTGGGAAAAGTTGTGATAGTATTTGTCAACTTAACTTGTCAGGATCCTTGATCCGGATATACCGGCGTGTGAAATCGATCAGACCCTCTTCTTTTAAATCATTCAATATCTGGCTGGCCGTTTGACGGGAAACTGCTGTGAGATCGGCAATTTCCTGTTGCGAGAGAGAGGGTCTCACCACCCAACCATCGAGCATCTTTTTACCGTATTCCTTCACATAGCGCACAATGAAAGAGCAAATCCGCTGCCGGGCATCCTTAAAAACAAGATCCTCTGCCTGAGCCGAGATCTTGCGCATCCGCCAGCCGATAAATTTGGTGATGGACAGATTGAGAGCAGGATTCTTCATCATCATATCCTGGAAATGATCCTTGTTAATCGTACAGATGACTGCATCCTCCATGACCTCCGCGATATTGGAATGCCGGTCTGCCCCCAGCAGAGACGTTTCCCCGAAGATCTCTCCCGGACCGATGATCTGCAGTACCGTGCTTTTGCCGTCTTCGGTGATTCGGGACAGTTTAACTTTGCCCTTTTTTAGAAAGTAGATTGTCTCATTGGGTTCATCCGGGAAATAGATGATCTCTCTTTTACCGGAGGCTTTCATGCCGGTCTTGTCTTCCAGTTCGCTCATCATTTTTTCAGGCATTTTCTTAAATAGGTTAAAATTCTGCAGATACCACAGTTTCGTCTGTTCAGCCATTTTTACTCCCTGACAATAATTTAAACAAGTTGTTGATCGCCTCCTCCTTCATTTCAATAAGGTCGTGCGGATCCTGCTCTTTGGCATGAAATATTTCCTGCTCGACAACAAACATCAGAACCGCCAGATGAAACAACCTGATTTGAATTTTAGTGTTGAAGGCCGGGTCAAAAGACCAGTGCCGCTTGCCATATTCGATTCGGTCCTCCATGATCCTCCAGAAACCCTGCATGGTTTGGGCGTATTTGGATTTCGCCAGGGGATGCTGGATCAGGGATATCTGCAGCAGCAGACGTAAATAGGCAATACGTTCAGGATGAATGGAGATCATGCTGCTGAGATACTCATCGATAAATTGTCTGAAATCACTTACAGTTTGTATTTCAGAAACCGCCCGGAGAGGATGTTGATGACTGACATAGCGTGCAATAATAGATTCGAAAATTTCATCTTTCGTGGAAAAATATTTGAATAGAGTGCCTTCGGAAATACCAGCAGCCCGGGCAATTTCCAAGGTCCTGATCTCGGCAATCGGTTTGGTGATCAGGAGTTCCAGAGTCACGGCCAATATCTGGGAGATCCGGTCCTCTTTTTTCATTCTGACATGCGCCATTGGTGATAATATAGTGAGTACTTACTTAATTAAACAAATGGAAAACAAAAAGGGGGAATATCCCAGAAAGATCCGTGGTTTTCCCCTCCTTTAAGCTGCGGGTAAGATTTCGTCCCTCCGGGACTTTATCTGTATTTTTATATGATTTACATCAGCTCCGTAGGAGCGGTACATGCTTCTATTTCAGCTTGCCAAGTCCCCGTAAGATCTTTTCAGGCGTCACCGGCAGGTTGCGGATACGCACACCACAGGCGTCGTAGATAGCGTTGACTACAGCAGGAGCAGGTCCGTCAATGGGGATCTCTGCCACAGCTTTGGCGCCATAAGGTCCGGTGGGTTCATGGGTATGGATGAATTCAACCACTACCTCCGGCATGTCCAATGCAGTATAAATATGATAGTCATGGAAAGTGGTTACGAGCGGCCGACCTTTTTTATCGAACATCATGTGTTCAGAAAGGGCCATGCCCAGAGACTGGGGAATGGCACCCTCTACCTGACCCTCTGCCATGGGTGGATTGATCACCTGCCCTGCATCCGTCACCGAAACGATTTTCTCCACCCGCACGAGACCTGTTTCCGTATCGACCGTCACTTCGGCAAAGGTCGCGTTGAAAGGGGGTGGTGAATCATAGCTCATATGAGAGGCCGTTGCCATGAGCTGCCGCTGATTATCCGTATAAAGCGAACGGCTGCAGATCTCTCCAAAACTGATCTTCTCCCCATTTTCCGCCACCACAAATTCATCTTTGATTTCAGCCCGACGGGTATTCAGCAACAGTTTGCCCTGGGAGAGGATTTTAGCCCTGAGTTTTTCCGCTGCTTTCTTAACAGCTCCCCCTGATACAAAGGTTGTACTGGAAGCATAGGCCCCGGTATCGAAAGGCGTGAGGTCCGTATCCGCAGCATAGACGATGATCCTTTCTACGGGGACTCCCAGGGTCTCAGCGGCAATCTGGGCCAGAACCGTGTCTGCGCCGGTCCCAAGGTCGGTGGCACCGGTCTGCAGGTTAAAGCTGGCATCTTCATTCATTTTCAAAAAAACAGCCGCCATATCTATACCCGGGATACCCGAACCCTGACAGGCGGCGGCAACCCCCACGCCCCTCCGGCAGACAGCGGTTTTTTCGGAGCCGCGACGCTCTCCCCAGCCGATGAGTTCAGCACCCCGCTGCAGACAGCGGGTCATCCCCGTCGTGTTCAGCTTCATCTCATAACCTTCCCGGCCTTCACCCAGAATTCTTGCAATAGGGATCTCGTCCCCCGGGCTGAAAAGATTTTTCTCCCGCAGCTCAATGGGATCAACACCAAGGTCAGCGGCAATTTCATCCAGCATGGACTCCAAAGCAAAGAACCCCTGGGGAGCACCATAGCCCCGGTAAGCGCCGGCCACAGGCAGGTTCGTATAGACGGCATCTGCATGAAGACGAATATTGGGTGCCTTGTACAAAGACAGGGTCTTCTGAGCCGTGACGGACATGACGGTTAGGGCATGAGGGCCGTAAGCACCGCAATTTTCCAGTATTTTTAAATCGATTGCCGTGATGTGCAGATCAGCATCCAGCCCTATTTTCAGTTTTACGATTTCCGGATGTCTCGACCGGGCAGCAAAAAATTCTTCTCTGCGGGTCATTTCCATCCGGACCGGCCGGCCGGTTTTCAGGGTCACGGCTGCACAGAGTTCTTCATTCAGTATCTCCTGTTTGCCGCCGAATCCGCCTCCGATGCGCGGTTTGATGACCCGGATACGATGCAGGGGGAAATCCAGCACCTCAGAGACGATCCGTCGTACATGAAAGGGCACCTGTGTCGCCGTACGGATAACCAGTCTTTCATGGTCGTCCAGCCAGGTCAGTGTGATATGGGGTTCTATATGAGCATGCTGGACATAGGGTGTTGAATATTCCCGCTCAAAGACATGGACGGAATTATGAAAGGCTTCATCCACATCGCCCAGGTCAGCCGTTACCCGGGCCGCAATGTTGCGCCGGGGGTCGTAGAGAAAAGGGTCATCGCTGATCTCACCATGGATCACAACCGGATTGTCGATGGCGTCCCGGGGGTCGAAAATAGCAGGGAGTTCCTCAAACTGCACCTCAATCAGGTCAGCAGCCTGTTGAGCGATCTCGGGCGTCTCGGCGGCAACTACGGCAACTTTATCTCCCACATACCGCATCACAGGATTCAATATGAGCATATCCCGGGGTGAGGGTTCTGGGTAACCCTGCCCGGCTGTGGTGTAAAAGTGAGGTGGAAAATCCCTATGGGTCAGCACAACAGCCACACCGGGAAGGGCGGCAGCTTTGGTTGTATCAATATGGGTTATTCTACCGTGAGCTATGGGGCTGTAAAGCAGTTTCAAATGGAGCAGATCGGGCAGTTGAAGGTCATCGGCAAATACGGCCTTCCCCTTGGCCAGGGCTATCCCATCCACACGAACCGTATTTTTCCCCACCACTTTCATTTTTTGACCTCTGTCAGTCACCGGTTTGTTCTTCTCCTTCCGTCACATTTTCGTGCATAGCTGCTGCCACCGGTTTGACATATCCGGTACAGCGGCACAGGACTCCGGAAAGGGCTTCGCGAATGGTCTCAATGTCTGGTTTAGGATGGGTTCTCTTCACGGCTTCCAGGGCAAGCAGCATGGCCGGCGTACAATAACCGCATTGGATTGCTCCGGTTTTCAGAAAGGCTTCCTGTAGAGGCGTCACACCCTGTTTCAGGTTGAAATGTTCAAGCGTCTCCACGGTTTTCCCTGCCAGCGTCTGAACCAGGATCAGGCAGGCATTCTGCGCCCGCCCGTCAATCAATACCGTACAGGCACCGCAGCTGCCTTCATCACAGCCATGTTTCACGCTGTAAAAACCACTCTTGCGTAAATGCTCCAGTAAGGTTTCCCCTGGAGGCGTCTTTGCCGAATGACGTTTTCCGTTCAGTATAAAATGTACTTTCACAGCTTTTCCCGAAGCCTGTCGAAGGCAATTTTAAGCAGCATTTTTTTATAGGCCCGTGTGCCGTATCTGTCCGATTCAAACTGCTCTGAAGCAGCTTCGCTGAAGTTGCGGATCGCCTCACCCTTGAACGCTTTCTCAGCACAAGTTTCGGTCCAGTAATTCCGGGCGCGCCCGCCAGTACAGAAATTGAATCCATGGGTAGATTTCGCGCCGCAAACAATCATGAAAGCCGGTGCGGACGGAAGGAGGGCATATCGTTCAAGGGCGGAGTGTTCAAGGGTCTTCCGTGAGATTTCAATATGTGTGAGAATGCCGTTGCCGTCCCAGTCCTCGAGGCTTGTTTTTATACTACCAGCTTTCCCGGTAATGTGAAGCACCCCTCTCAGAGCGTGGAACAGTACACAGAGCTCTGAATCGGTTCTCATGCGGGCTATTTCACCGCCCAGTGTCCTCTGGTTACGGATGTTTTTCGAACTGACGGAATAGCGGGCAGCCTCGGCCAGGATCACGCCCGGTGTATCCCATTGAAATTCCACCAGACTCTGCAGGGTCAGGCCGGCGCCGAAAACCAGTGCTGCCGCTTCCTCCCGAACGTCCGTTTCCAGTAACCCGTTCAGATCGATGAGGGTCGTCACCATCGGGTCCTGCTCACTGACCAGATAGGAACCACCTGCCAGAAAACGGGCTCCGGCAGTTTGACGAAATTCCAATGCTTCGGCAATGGTTTTCGGTTTTACAATGCTTTCAAGGGAGGACCACATGGTTCAGATGAAGTTAATCCCAGTATTTTTTCCGGCCCGCTCCAGCATCTCTGCACTGATGCGGTTGTGCTCTGTTATAAGGGCCGCCTCGTCAACAGCAGATAACTGCTCCCGGATGAGAACTTTTCCCTTGACGATGAGATAATCTACAGGAGCGGTTCTCACAGCAAAAACCAGTGCTGCCAGGGGATCGCTCATTCCGCCGGCGTATTCGATCCGATCCATGTCAAACAGTGACAGATCGGCTTGTTTGCCCACAGCCAGTTCGCCGATATCATCCCGGCCCAGAACGGCCGCTCCACCCCGCGTGGCCATCCGCAGGACCTCTCTCGCCGTGAGCCAGCAGTCGGAGGCTCTCAATCTGGACAACAGCAGGGCATTGCGGATCTCCAGCAGCATATTCCCGGAATCGTTGGATGCCGAGCCATCCACTCCCAAACTTACGTGAACACCCGCCTGCAGCAGTTCTCTGATCCGGGCAATGCCTGAACCGAGACGCATATTTGAGGATGGACAGTGGGATATGCCGGCGCCTGCCTCACCCAGTTCTTCAATTTCAGCATCGGATAAATGGACGGCATGAGCAAACCAGCTGCTGCCGGTGAGCCAGTCCAGGGATTTTATATAAGCAACCGGCCGTTTACCCGTATTTTCCAGACAATATCTTTCTTCGTCCAGGGTTTCGGCCAGATGTGTGTGCAGTCTGAGACCGTTCGCCCGGGCGAAGTCTGCCGTCTCACGCATGAGGTCAGGGGTAACGGAAAAGGGGGAACAGGGTGCTAAAGAGATCCTCACCATGGCGCCGGGGCTCTCATCGTGCCACCGTTTCAGCAGTCTTTCGGTGTCCTGTCGAATTTCCGTCTCGGTCTGAACTGTGTCATCCGGAGGTAATCCGCCCATGGATTTCCCCAGTGACATTGACCCTCGGGTCGGTTGAAAACGGATCCCCAGATCCCGGGCAGCTTCTATTTCCGTATCGATGAGTGTCGGACTGGCCTGGCGGGGAAAGAGATACAAGTGATCCGAACTGGTAGTGACGCCGGACTTCATTAATTCCAGCAGACCGGTTTTCGTGCTGACAGCAACAGCTTCGGTGGTGAGTTCCCGCCAGACTTCATAATGATTTGTCAACCAACTGAACAGCGGCTGAGTCTGCATGAGAGGTATATTCCGCGTGAGGGTCTGATACAGATGATGGTGAGTATTGATAAACCCGGGCAGGACAACCATCCGGTGAGCATCAATCGTTTCATCCACGGGAACACCTTCGTAATCCTCTCTGCCCAGGGAAACGATGCGGTCGTCCTCAATGAGGATATGCCCGCCGGAAAATTCTTCTCCGGCGTCATTTTGCGTTGCGACGCGCAAAGGGTTTTTAATCAGGATACGCTGCATGTTAAATTCTCTTGCTTCTACGATGATCGTTCCGAACAACCGCTGTTCCGGTTAGAGCCTTAAATACGAGCTCCATCCCGGCAGCAAATTTAAGGCTGCTTTCGCCCCAACCTGGAGCATTTCCCGGGATCGGGTCAAGGCTCGGATTTGGGGCAGGTTTTAGCACTGTTTTGCCACTCCCACCCAGATTTTTTCGGCATTTTCCAACAGGATGGCCATTTCAACAGCTCTACCCGTGTCGGCCTGATGCCTGATGGATACCCGCAGCCAATTGAGCCCGGATAATCCCCAGCGTTTCAGAATTCAGCAGGGCCGTCATTTCTGGTCCGCTGTAGCGGAATCCCTGCGCAGAAAGCTGCAGTGTAGTTTTCCGGTGGTTTTTTAAAAACTGCAAGACCTCACCGTCAAAATAAAACCCGTCCTGTTCTGTTTCAAATGCCTCCCGGGAGAGAAAGACCTTCGGCTTGTCTGCAAATGGCCGGCCGGCAGTGGGGCAAAAGGTTGTGCAGTTTCCGCACTCGTTGCAGAAATCACCGATATTGAGAACCTGGTGGGCTTGATCCAATTTAAAGGTCACTGATTCACTGATCTGAATTTTATCCATCTCTCCGGTAACGGTCTGCAGCTGATATTCCCGGGGCTCTACACGATAGCTGATATTGGCCAGATTCGGGCAGACACTCACACAAATATTGCAGACTTCATCACAATAAAGACAGCGGGCTGCTTCCCTCCGGGCTTCATCTTCCGTCAGGGTCCGGCTGATGAGGTTGAAATCAACCTGTTCGTGGGAAATGAAGTCCTCCATCACCGCACCGTACTCCCGGTGCGACAGCTTTTTCTGATAGTCAACGTCTTTCAGATTCACGGACCGGCTGGTTGTATTATTGTATTTTTCCCGGGCACTTTCCAGAATGCAGGCAGCCGCTCTCCGCCCGTCACCTACAGCATTGACCACAGACGAAGCCCCTCTTAACGCATCACCCCCGTAAAAGACCTGCCCGCCGGTGGATGTCCCTGACGCGGCGCTGACCACATCTACCCCGTTTTCGAGCAGCCCTGCCTCCACATCCTGACCGATGGCCGGAATGAGAGTGTCAAACTGCAGGATCCGGGAGGGTGCTGATGATCTGATGGAAACCCTGCGACCGCTGGCATCCTTTGCCGTACCGGGTTCCATTACGGTACAGTGAACCCGAAGCCTCCCATCCGATGCTTCAATTTTTTCCGGCGCCAATAGCTGGATGAGGTTGATCCCTTCTTTCAAAGCATCCTGTATCTCATCCTGATCCGCCGGCATTTCACGCCGGGTTCTGCGATAGAGTATGGAGACTTCACCTGCCGGCCCCACCAGCCGACGGGCGGTCCTGGCCGCGTCGATAGCCGTATTTCCGCCGCCGATGACTGCAACGCTCCTGCCGATTTGCACTTCTTTACCCGCTTTCACAGCAGCTAAAAACTGAATGGGATCGAGCACACCCGGAAGGTTTTCACCGGGAATCCCCAGGTTTTTATTCAGTGCTGCCCCCACGGAGATATAAATAAAATCATAGTCTGCCCGGAGGATCTTCAATCGGTCACGGTCGATATGCTCGCCGTGGCGGATATCCACACCGAGCTTCTCAATGGTCTCAATATCCCCTGCGATAACTTCATCCGGCAGTCTGAAAACCGGAATACCTCGTGAGACCATTCCTCCTGCCCGGGAATCCGCCTCAAAAACGGTGACTTCAAAGCCTTCCAACGCCAGAAAATAGGCGCAGGAAAGTCCCGAGGGACCTGCGCCGATGATTGCGGCGGTCTGCCCCGTCGGTTCCGAGCCATCAGGGACCATATGCCCGGAGCGCTCAATGAGGAAGCGTTTGATCTCGCGGATGAGCAGGGTATTGTCGAGATTGTTTCGGGTGCATTTAAGTTGACAGAGATGATCACATACATAGCCCGTGACCCCCGGGAAAGGGTTCGTGCGCAGAACGACTCCGGCAGCCCTTTGAAAGTCCCCTATGGCAGTGTAATACAAATAACGGGGAATTTCCTGATCGGTCGCGCAATACTCGACACACGGCGCTTTGATGCAGTCAAAGGATTCCAGATTCCGGTCGGTCTTAATGGTTTCGAAGGCATCCGGTCTGGTCCGGTAGCGGGGATCTTCGCAGACCGTTTCGGCATAACCGGTGAGGACGGCCAGACCTGCCTGTGCAGCTGTGGCTTCCGTCGGTGCCAGAGACTTGATATAATCTTCAAGGGAGCATACCGAATGCGATTTGAAAACATGGGTAAGGGCTTCGAGATACTGCAGCAGCCGCGTATAGCCGCCGGGCTTCAGCAGGTCGCTGCAGGTTGTTACGGGTTTGATATCGCAGCCGATCACTGAAACAATATTGAAAGCATCCACACCGGCTGAAAAAGAAATATCCAGTTTGCCCCCAAAGCTTTGCTGCAGGCGCGCCGCCAGATTGATGCTGATGGGATGCAGCGGACGCCCACTGAGATAGGCCATGGATTCGGAAGGCGGAAAAACCGACTTGTGATTCTCTACTTCCAGGGTATTGGTGAGTTTCAGGCCGAAGTGCAGTCCTTTATCCCGGGCACACTCCCGGAGGTTCTCCAGCAGTATTAGGGCTTCATCATATTTCAGATCATGCCGGAAAGCTTCATCCGGTACAATCACCTGATCATATCCCAGCCGGACATTCAGGATCTCACGCACCCGGTCCGCACCCAGCAGGGTTGGGTTCAGCTTGATCGTAGTGTGATAGCCCCGGTCTTCCAGAAAATAGCGGCCGATCTTTTCAATTTCATCCGGTGGACACCCGTGCATCGTGGATACCGTCAGGCTCTCCGAAATCCGGGCGGGGATATCAATATCTTTAACGGCCGGATAAAAAGACGAAAGACGGTCGAGTTTCTCGCTGAGCTGCTCTGAGGAATCCTCCATCAGATCCAGAAAATGCTGTACATTCGCGCTGCGTATACCCTTTAGATCATAGCCTGCGCTCATATTGAAAATAACGCCGGGACCCTTTGTAGTAATCCAGGAAAATTTTTCTCTCAACAGGTGAATGAGGATCCAGGCATTGAGATATTCTTCATGGGATTGCCGCAGTTTCAACTCCTGTGACCATTCACAGTTGTAGCCTTCATCTTCCATGTCAATACAGGGCTTGGCGACTTCCAGTTCATCCAGTGTCTGGATCGTCTTCAGCTCAATATAGCGGGCACCGCAAAGCCAGGCAGCTATGATATTCTGGGAAAGCTGAGTATGGGGTCCTGCGGCCACGCCGATGGGGGTCTCCAGGATTTCCCCGTATCGTTCCATTCTGAAAACATCATTGGGATCAGGGTGAAAAAAAAGGTCTGAGTAGATTCCAAGGATGGAGCTATTTTGCTCAAATTCAGTCAGAATTCTGCTCAACAGCTTTTCGATCGGAAGGGGTGTCAGTCGATCAGACATGTCTTTTTTTCAAAATAGACAATATTGCAAACTGGAGAATATTTTTCAGCGCCTTACGGCGGTATGCCGCTGAGGCCCTGATATCTGTGATGGGAGCGATCTCACTATCGATGATGGCCAGATGTTCCGCGAGGTTATCCGGATCCCGGTTCAGCTCTTCGGTAAAGCGGTTCAAAGACACCACTGTGGGGGCCACCGCTCCCGCCGTGATGGAGATAAATTCCACTGCTGCCCCGGTTTTGCGATATACCAATGCACAGTTTACAACCGATATGGCCATGGTCCGGCGCAGACCCAATTTATGAAATTCCGATTGTGCACCATAGTCTTTCAAACGGACAGTGCTAAGCAGCTCATCCGGCCGCAGTGCTGTCCTGCCTGGTCCCAGCAGAAAATCCTCTAATGGCAGAACCCGACTGCCTTGCGAAGATTCCAAAATGATCTCTGCCCCAAATGCCAGAAGACCCGGGAGCAGATCACCTGCGGGAGAGGCGTTACAAATGTTGCCTCCTACTGTAGCTCTGTGCCGGATCTGCAGGCCGGCGAACTTTTCGCAGGCTGCCTGCAGGGCTGCAAACTTGCTGGTCACCCTTGCATGCCGGCGGAGGTCCTCCACTGTGGTCAGGGCACCAATCTCAATCCCATCCCGGGTTTCACGGATACTTTTCAGGTGCGGGATTTTCTTCAAATCGATGAGGGTTGCCGGGAGAGCTTCTCCTCGTTCAAAACGGGGCATGAGGTCAGTGCCACCTGCCAGCAAAAGGGAATCCGACAGCCCTGTTTTGGCGGTCAACTCAAAGTAGGTCTGCAAATTTTCAGGTTGAAGGTAAATCATTATCTTCGGTCTCTACTCACGGATTCAATAGCATCCACAATTTTCTGATAACCTGTGCAGCGGCAGATATTCCCGGACAGGTCTTGCCTGATCTCCTCCCGCGTGAGCTGCTCATGGTCCCGGAGCATCTGTTCTCCACTGAGGATCATTCCGGGTATGCAGAAGCCGCACTGAACAGAATGATGATCGATAAAGGCCTGCTGCAGGGGCGTAAGGTTGCCGTTCCTGGACAATCCTTCGATAGTTGTGATCTCCATGCCGTGCGTTTCCACGGCAAATATCAGGCAGGCGTCCACAGTCAGCCCATCCAGCAGCACCGTGCAGGCCCCGCATTCGCCCTCGCCGCAGACTTCTTTGGTTCCTGTTAAACCCAGCTCTTCTCTTAGAAAATCCAGCAACCGTAAATGAGTGGGGATACGCCTGCGAACGGGAGTTCCGTTAACCGTCAGTTCAAGATCAAAATAATCCGTGTTTGACACACTCAGCATAAATCTGCCTGCCGTAAAAACTCCCGCACGGCCGGGAAAACCGGTTCTACCGGAGACGGGATCATAATTTTCCTTTTGGCGGACTCAATATCTTTCAGTCCGGAGCCGGTGATGAGCAGCACTGCGGATTGCATCCCGGTCACCAGGTTTTCATGCACAGCCTTCTGATACCCGGCATAGGCGGAAGCTGCTGCGGGCTCGGCGAAGATGCCCGTACGGGTGGCCAGGTCTTTCTGACCCTTTAGAATCTCATCGTCCGTCACCGTGATACCGAAACCGCCGGAGGACTTCACGGCATTCAGAGCCTTTAAACCATCCCTTGGGAAATCCACACAAATGCTGTCAGCCACGGTATGAGCGTCAACGGGAGCAAGATCAGCCCCGGACTCCAGGGCTTTGACTATAGCAGCGGAATTCTCCGCCTGTACGGCGATAAGTCCCGGTATAGTCTCGATCCAGCCCAATTGCTGCAGATCGTAAAATCCTTTGTAAACACCGCCGGCAATACAGCCGTCACCCGTCGGAATAAATACCCAGTCCGGCATCTGCCAGTTCAACTGTTCGGCAATTTCCAAAGCCACCGTTTTTTTACCCTCCGACAGCATTGGATTAATGCCTGTACTTCGGGAGTACCACCCGAACTGTTCAGCAACCTGCATCGAGAGGTCAAAAGCTTCATCATAAGTCCCGCCCACGGGAATGAGCGTGGCGCCGTACTGCAGGATCTGGGTGAGTTTGGCCGCCGGTGCGGTAGCCGGGGCAAGAATGACCGCCCGAAGACCATAATAGGCTGCCAGCGCTGCCAGTGAAGCTGCAGCATTGCCGGTGGAAGCAGCTATCAGAGTCTTCTTTTGTAGTTCCATTGCGTGTTGTACTCCCACCGCAGTGGCCCTGTCTTTCAGCGAGCCGGAAGGATTGCGTGTATCGTCTTTGAGATAAAGCTGCTGCTCCTCGTCAGAAGATCCCCGGGGGACCTTCAGCAATGGGGTCCCGCCCACATGCAAACCGGATGTCAGGGGAGTTCGCTTTAACGGCAGGAGCGGGCCATAGCGCCAGATCGAGGGTTCGGGATTTGCTTTGAGTAAATCTTTTGACCAGACCTTCTTTAAACGGTCATAATGATAAACGACATCCAGATTATTCCCGCACTCACAGCGGTAACGAAAGGGTTCCGGGGCAAATTCTTTACCGCAGCAGACACATTTGTACCCCAGCACAAATTGCAGATTTTCAGGCATCAGCTGTATTTTTTTAACAATCCCGTCCGTTCATTAAATTCATCTATCCGGGCATCCCACTGGTCAACCTGGCTGTATCGGTCAATCCAGTAATTTTCATCGTACCACTGCGCATTCAGCTCTTCCACGGTTTTACCCTGCTGTTCAACCCAGGTAAAATATTTCAGATTGTGCATGCGTTTTTTATCACGATAACTGAGCTCCAGCAGCGCCTCCGTACTGATGCCCAGCAGCCGGCCTTCGTAATCGATCCCGGCTTCTGCAGGAGTGTATTCACCATGCCGCTGTCTCTCTTCAGCCAGACGGGATTGATACATCTCCATGGAATCCGTGGCAACTGTGAAGATAAAGTGAGAAGCATCCCATTCGAAATATTTGGCCATTTTAATGGCTCCCATGATATTGGCAATTGAAGAAATCCCAAGGTCATCCAGCTTGTCAACCAGACCGCCATCAATTCCCCTGGCTTTCAGGAGGGCTCTTCCCGCAGGTTCATTGAACAGTCTCATGATCCGGATATTGGGCTCGTCGTCAATACCGGCAACGATATCCATATTTTTCAGATTGTGGATCCAGGGCACATGTTTGTCCCCAATCCCTTCAATTCTGTGACCCCCAAATCCGTTGTACAGCAGTGTAGGACATTGCAGGGCTTCACCGGCACCGATCTTAATGAGCGGGAATTTCTGACGCAGATAATCCCCGGCCCCCAGCGTTCCGGCCGATCCCTGGGTTAAAAACAAACCGCTGAATTTATCGCCGTTTCCTTTCATCCCGTCGAAAACTTCCGCCATGGCTTTGCCGGTGACGGCGAAATGCCAGAGGGGGTTGCCAATCTCTTCAAACTGGTTCAGGACTACAATGGAATCCCCCCGTTCCCGCTTTAAAGCTTTTACCTTGTCGTATATTTCCTTCACATTGCTCTCACAGCCCGGTGTGGCAAAGATCTCGGAACCCACCTTTTCCAGCCATTCGAAACGTTCACGGGACATCTCTTCCGGAAGGACTGCAATGGATTTACATCCTAACAGATAGGAATCATAGGCGCCGCCCCGGCAATAATTCCCGGTTGAAGGCCAGAGGGCTTTTTGTGAGCCGGGGTCGAACTTCCCTGTGATCAGTTTCTCCACCAATGGGCCGAAGGTTGCCCCCACTTTGTGGGCACCGGTGGGAAAATATTTCCCCAGTAAAATGATAATTCTGGCTGAAACTCCCGTTAATTCCGGCGGAAGTTCAAGAAAGTTGACCGACCCGAAACCGCCGCCGAATTTCACCGGCTCATTCTTCCAGGTGATGCGGAACAGATTCAACGGATTCAGATCCCACAGTCCGATCTTTTTCAGTTTCTGCTGTATACCGTCCGGTATGAGTCGGGGATTTGCCATCTGCCGGTAAGTCGGGAGAATAATCTCCTGTTCACGGCACTGCTTGATGGTATTTTCGAGTATTTTTTCGCTCTTTGTCATTTGATATTCTTTCTTATAGTCAATCAGGTTTTCAGCAGAGACATAAGTTGATTTTTCGGATTGGGAACGGTCATTAAGAAGGTCATGGCGGCAATGATAAAGGGTTTATAGCTCGCTTCCAGATAGGTCTGCGGGCGGTATTGTTCAAATACGCCGGCGCTGACTTCACCCTGTTCACAGCTTACACCGGAAATATCTGCGGGCAGACAGTGCATATAGAGGGCCCGTCCATTTTTTGTCAGAGCCATCTTCGACTCGTTACATTCCCAGCTGCTGAACTGCCGGTTTTGTGCCAAACCTTCCTGTTCCAGTTCAGTAAGGCCCCGCCGGTCACCTTCACTCAATAAACGGGTTCTCTTCTGCATTACTGCAAAGGGTGCCCAGGATTTCGGATAAACGACATCCGCTCCCTGAAAGGCTTCCTCCATGGAATGGGTGAGTTCAAACTTTCCGCCCGAAGCTTCAGCCTGCTGACCGGCCAGCGTCACTACTTCGGGGAGCAGGTCATAGCCCTCCGGGTGCGCCAGCGTCACCTCCATTCCGAATCTCGTGAGTAAACCGATTATCCCCTGGGGAACGGATAACGGTTTGCCGTAACTCGGAGAATAGGCCCAGGTCATGGCGATTTTTTTGCCTTTTAAATTTTCCAAAGATCCGAAATGCCGGCACAACATGGCCAGATCACTCATGCTCTGGGTAGGATGGTCAATATCGCACTGGAGGTTGACAAGTCCAGGTCTTTGGTGCAAAGTACCTTCGGAAAATCCCAGGTCCAGCGCTTCTGCTACCTGCTGCATGTAGGTGTTGCCCTGACCGATATAGAGATCATCCCGGATACCGACAACCCGCGTTAGAAAGGACAGCATATTGGCCGTCTCACGAACTGTTTCGCCGTGTGCGATCTGGGATTTTTCCTCATCCAGATCTACGACGGAAAGTCCCAGCGCGTCGGCGGCAGAAGCAAAGCTGTATCTCGTGCGCGTTGATTTGTCCCGGAAGATGGAAACTGCAATACCAGTGTCAAACTGGCGGAACGACTTCCCCTGCCGATGCAGTGCTCTGAAGATTTCCGCCACTTTCAGCGTAGCTTCCAGGTCCGCCCGGGATTTCTCCCATGTGAGGAGAAAATTGCGGCCGTAGTGGTCAAGTTCGTTCCAGCGAATGCTGGTCAGTATCTCATTCATCTCTTTTTGCATTCTTCTGTTGAATCCCTCAATCGGAGTTGATAATCTTTATAAGACGGTGAGCCGGGCCTGCCTCAGCGTGTTTTCAGATAGGTACCGGGAATCGCAGCATACATGGCGGCTGACTTCACCAATTCTTCCTTCCAGGTTTTTTCATTGGGCGCATGTGCCTGATCTTCATGTCCGGGCCCGAACCCGATGCAGGGAATACCGAATCTTCCCATAATCGCCACTCCGTTGGTGGAAAAAGTCCACTTGTCAACCAGCGGTTCAGATTGAAACAGTCCCTCATAAGCCCTGACCAGAGTCCGGGTGGCAGGATGGTCCTCTTCCACCAGCCAGGTGGGAAAATACGACTCACTGGGATAGGTGAGCCCCTTATAGGAAGGACGGGCGTAGTTGTACATCTCGACATCCGCCTGAACCTCCTGAACTGAAGGCAGACGACGAATTTCTTCCAGGGCTGACTCCGCCGTTTCACCCATCGTCAGACGACGGTCGATGGAGACGGAGCACCCGTCGGCCACGGCACAGCGGGAGGGCGAACTGAAGAAAATTTCGGACACGGTGAGACTGCCCTTGCCAAGAAAATCATGGTCTTTCAAATGTTTGTTGAGTTCAGCCAGTTCGGTAATGATTCCCGTCATTTTATAGATGGCATTATCCCCGCGTTCCGGTGCAGACCCATGCGCGCTGAGACCATGTGTTGAGACTTTTATTTCCATACGGCCCCGGTGTCCCCGGTAAATGTTGCACGCAGTCGGTTCGGTGATCACTACAAATTCAGGTTTGATTCCCAGCTCCCGGATCAGATACTGCCAGCAGAGACCGTCGCAGTCTTCTTCTTGTACAGTTCCCGTGACGAGCAATGTGTAGTCATCCTCCAGCCTCAGATCTTTGATGATCCGGCCGGCATAGACCATGGCTGCCATGCCTCCTTCCTGGTCGGAGGCCCCCCTGCCGCCGATGATCACATCATCTTCTGTTCCCTTGTAAGGATCAAATTGCCACAGATCAGGATCTCCCACCCCCACCGTATCGATATGGGCATCCATGGCAATTAAATGACTCCCTCTGCCGATATACCCGAGGATGTTCCCCATGGGATCGATCTCCACACGGTCAAAACCGTTCTGCTCCATTTCTGCTTTGATCCTGAGAATTAACTTTTCTTCCTGACAACTCTCACTGGGGATGGCGATCATATCCCGCAAAAAGCGGGTTATTTCCGGCTCATAATGCTTCGCTCTGTTATAAATTTCGCTGTATTCCATCTTTTCCCCTATCCAATCTGCTGGATTTTTTCCCAAAGCTTCACAGACTCAAGTCTGGCATTAGCGAGAATTTCATCTTCATTGATACTTACGAATTTATTCGCCCTGATCCTGAATTTACCCCGTGTAACCACGTCACAGGGCCGCTGCATCCCGCTTAAAATATGACCGGCAACATTGTACTCGGTGAATTTGGTGCGGGGATGATAATCATAGACGGCAAAGTCAGCGTGATATCCTTTTTCCAAAAGTCCGATCTTCTGGTTGAAAAGCCTGCTGGCAATGGTGGCATTCTGCTTAAACAGCAGGTTCAGGTAATCAATGTTTCGGTCGCGTCCTGAAATGTGAGAACTCCGGATCAGCTCCCCTTCTTTGGCTTCAATGAGCATATTGGACTGCATGCCGTCCGTTCCCAGCCCAACCGTGAGTTTCCGGGTGAGGTCACCCGGCATCAGGCCCACCCGGTTATTGGCATTTGACGTAGGACAGTGGATCAGGAAGGCCCGGGCTTTCTTAACGGCTGCTACATCCGCTTCAGTCAGATGAACTCCGTGGATTATCAGACTGTTTTTGTTCAGCAGTTCCAGCTTCATCAGCCTGTCCAGTACCGAGTCAAAACCCCGGTCAAGGGCATCCTGCTGATCAGCCTTATCTTCTCCCACGTGAATATGAACCCCTGGATTATCAAATTTATCGAGATGACCTGCTATAATTTTCAGGGAGGTATCGGAAAGGGTGAAAGAAGCGTGCAGCCCCATCATCGGGTGCACATAGGGATGGTTTGAAAAATCGCGAATCGCCACCAGGTTTTCGTTCAGCGCCGCCTCGAAGCGCTGAGGACCGTTGCGGTCCGTGACCTCAAAAGCAGTCGTGAGACGAACGCCAAAGCGGTTGGCGACTTCCACAAGTCTTGATATGGAACCGGAAATGAAGTTCTGACTCGAATGGTGATCCATGATGGTCGTTACGCCGGCCCGTAGGCAAGCCAGGATGCCGGCCTGATAGGAAGCATAAGTCGAGGCCTCGTCCAGCGCCAGATCAAGTTTCCACCAGACATTTCTAAGTTTTTCGATGAAACTTTTAGGAATCCTGCGGGGCGACGGCATACCGAGGGCCAGTGCCGAATAAAGATGCGTGTGACCGTTGATCATACCGGGGACGGCGGTTTTGCCTTTCATATCGATGATTTCATCGTAATCGCTTTGATTCGAAGGGGTGCCCCCCACATGATCGATAATTCCCTCATTACTGGAGATGCAGCCGTTAGCGATATACACAGGGGTACCTGCCGGATTTACGATCCGCAGATTCTTAAACAGTGTTTTGCTCATTTATTTCCGATCCATAATTTGATTTGTTATTATTCCTCTAATTCTGATTAATGCTAATTTCAACAGGCTTACCCCGAAATGGACGAGAGAGCCGAAAGTACGCTTTCCGGGGTCAGCGGCAGCTGGTAGAACTGTTTCCCGACTGCACGGCTTACAGCATTGGCAATTGCAGCGGCAACAGGAATGATGGCCGGTTCACCAATCCCCCTGGCACCCCAGGGACCCTCCGGTTCGGGAAATTCCAGTATTGCCGTATCAACCTCGGCGGAATCAGCAGCGGTAGGCAGCAGATATGTAGAAAGATTTGGCGAAATTACCCGCCCCTCATCGAAAACGAGCTGTTCAGTCAGGGCCCAACCTATGCCCTGGGTGACACCCCCTTCCACCTGACCTTCAATCCCGGCAGGGTTGACAGCCCGGCCCACATCGTGCGCAGCCCAGAATTTCTCAACTTTTACCAAACCCGTCAGTTTGTCTACTCTCACTTTGGCCACATGGGTTGCGTATGAATAGGTAAAGTAAGCCTCACCAGCCCCCTTGGCAGCGTCAAATTTGAGGCTGGGGACATGCCACCATCCGGTGGTACTCATGGGATAATTATTCAGGTATAAAAAGTCAGCCAGTTCGGTAAATCCGATATGAGCGCCCGTCAGCGTGTTTGAGGCCCGGTCGCCAGCAAAAGAAACCTCGCTTTCCTCACAGTCCAGCAGCCTGGCGGCCGCCGTTCGCAGGATGGGCCTCAATTTTTGGGCAGCATTCAGGATCGCCTGTCCGGTCATCACAATATTCCGGCTGGCCACTGAAGGCCCGCTGTCAGGTACCTGATCAGTGCTTGTGGGCAGAACCGTGATACGGGCAATATCCACTGCCAGGGCCTCGGCAGTCATTTGAGCGACAGCCGTAAGGGCGCCCTGCCCCATTTCGACCAATCCGAAAGCCACCGTGATGGAACCGTCGCGCAGCAGGCTCAGGTGGACGGCCGAGCCGTCCAGACTCCAGCCGGCAGCTCCCAGGCAGTTACCGTAGTGACAGGTTGCAACACCAAGTGCGGTCACATATCTGTCTGAAGACAGCCGTGAGGTCCCGGAGCTGTTCCAGCCGGCAGCGTCTCTGGCACGCTTCAGCGTTTCAGCGGCACCGGCACCATGACTTATTTTTTGACCGGTAACCGTTTCTTCATTTTCCCTGATAATATTTTTGAGACGCAGTTCCACCGGATCCATCTGCAGACGCCGGGCAATAATATCCATCATACGCTCATGACCAAAGGTCGCCTGAGGAGAACCGAACCCCCTAAAGGCTCCGTTGGGAGGCAGGTTGGTGTAGTAAGACCTGGAAAGAATGCTGACATTCGGAACCACATACGGACCCATTGCCTGTACCGATGCCCGATAAGAGACAACCGAAGAAAGGGTGGCGTAGGCTCCGCTGTTCTGTTCCAGCAGGATTTGCGCAGCCACCAGCTTACCTGCTTTGGTGACACCCACTTTGTACTGCATGGTAAAAGGATGCCGCTTACTGGTAAGCTGGATATCGTCATTCCGGGTATAGATCAGCTGCACCGGTTTGCCGATTTTGCGGGCCGCCACCGCTGCTCTGGCACAGACCTCCGAAGGAACATCTTCCTTTCCCCCGAATGCACCGCCGGTTGGTGCCTGCTCGACACGTACGTGAGCATACGGGATCCCCAATACCCTGCCCACAGCCTTCTGCACATAAAACGGACACTGCAGCGAGGCGATGATGCTGATCTTTCCCCCGGGTTCGGGTACGGCAATGCAACCCTGGGGCTCCAGATAATAGTGCTCCTGGGCAGGTGTACTGAAGGAGGCTTCGATAATATGGTCCGCAAGCTCAAAGCCTCTGGCGATATCCCCCTTTTCGACCCGATGTTCACAGGCCAGATTACTGTCGTGCAGAAAACCTTCGGTCATCTGTTTACTGTCTTCGATGGTAAAAACGGGGCGGTAGGGTTCGCAGTCTATTTTGACTTGTCTGGCGCAGTTTAATGCAGCCGTGGCTGTATCGGCAATGATGAGCCCGATGGTATCACCCACATACCGCACAACAGGCCGGGCAAACAGCGGTTGATCCTGCAGGATCACACCGACTTCGTTCACACCGGGAATATCCTCAGCGGAAATAAAATCCAGATAACCGGTATATTTTCTGGCTTTCGTCAGGTCCACCGACAATACCCGGCCGTAAGGCACCGACGCATAAACGGGGGCGGCAAAGACGGCCTCCCTGACCGGCAGGTCGGCGAGGAATTTAGTCTCTCCGGTTACCTTTCCGGCGGCGTCAATACGATTTTGTGCTGTGCCAATGTAGCTGTATTTTTTCAATGGAATTACTTTCAGACAGGAGCCTCGTTTTTCATTTCTACGTAAATTCCGCCCATCTAACCTGAACCAAATGTACGTTTTATAACGTTTGAATTGTGTTCTAATTTACAATGCTTTTTACCTTAGCTTAAGACAGGGTTTTGCCCAAAATGCTATTTTCTCGATTCCCAAAACCGACTGTTTTAAACTGTAAATTTAAACAAAAGAATGTCTCATTTCATGAATTTTATTGAGCTTTTCACAGAAAATCCGTTTAGCTTAAAAGGAGCCTGCATCGGACTCCTTGGGGGAGGCGGCAAGACCACACTGCTGCAGAGGCTGGGACTTGAATTCAGCTTTGTATTTGAAAAGGTCCTGCTGTCATCGTTAACCCAATCCGCCTATGTTCCTGATGAGGAAGTTGTCTTTTATGAAACTCTGGAAGAAAATAATTTTTCTGAAATATACAGCCGCAGCCGCACCCTGTTCGTGATGCATCCGGGAGAAAAAGACCATAAATTGAAGGGGCTCACTCCAAGCGAACTGAAACTATTGTGGAAAAAATCGGAACTGTGTGTGTTTGAATGCGACGGCGCAAGACAGCACCCTCTTAAAGCTCACTCGTCATACGATCCGGAAATACCGGGATTTGCCACGCATGTGATCATCCTGGTGGGCGCCGAGGTAGTGGACTCCACCTGTTCAGCAGGGCTCGTGCACAGGCCGCAGGAGTTCATGAGAACCTGGGAGATACAGACGGAGACAACCCTCAGTGCCGATTTCATCGCCCGGGTTATCACCTCTTCAAGAGGCTATCTGAGTAAGGTCAGCGGGGCTCCCTCCCTGCTCTACTTTGTGAACAAATGGGATATCGCTCCTGACAAAGCCCGGGAACTGGCCGGTGCGATCAGCCGATGTACTGACCACCCCGTATTTTTCGGCTCTCTCAAAGACAGTACCTATATGCGGGTTCAATGAACGCAGCAATCTGCATGATCATAACCGCAGCCGGGTTATCCCGGCGAAATCCGGAGAAATTGCTGTACCGGCTGGGAACGCAAACCGTGATCCGGCAATGTGTCTCCCAATATGCAAATTTTTCCTGGGATATTGTGGTGGTAACCGGTCACGAGCGCAAAAAGATCGAAGGCCAGTTACAGCAGCTCGGAAGCAGCATAAAATTTGTCCGCAATCCCGATTACCGTGAGGGTCTGGCCTCTTCTCTGTCTGCTGGCCTGTGTTCGGTACCAGATCACTATACCTATTACGGCTTCAGCAACGGAGACAAACCCTTTATCAGGCCCGGGACAATCCGAAAATTGATGGAATTCCTGCAAGCAAACCGACCCCTAATCCTGTTTCCAAAATGGAAAACCCAAATCGGGCATCCTGCCTTTTTTCACCGGTCCCTGCGGTCTTCACTGCTGGGACTCAGCGGGGATGCCGGGGGCCGGCAGCTCATCCCGGAACATCAGGATGAGACCGTATATCTGCAAGTTGAGGATGAAGGTGTCTGTCTGGATATGGACCGGTACTTCCTTGAAAAAACTGCCCGAGGTGCGCGGACCGGAAATGGGGAGTCTGCCTCGTGATCCTGGTTAGGGGTGCCGGTGAACTTGCCACGGCAGCGGCGATCAGTCTGTGGAAAAGCGGCTATGACGTTGTTGCAACCGATTTGCGCACGCCCCTGGCCATTCGCCGGACGGTAGCCTTTTGCGAGGTCATGTTTACCGGCCGGACCACTGTTGAGGGTGTCAGGGCCGTCCGCTGTGACCCTGAGGCTGTGCCTGCGTTCCTGGGGCAAGGCAAACTCCCGGTCCTGGTGGATACCCCGGATCTGACCCGGGAACTATCTGCCGGGGTGCTGGTGGATGCCAGAATGCTCAAAACCGTACAGGCGGATATGCGGTCCCAAGCCCGTCTGACCATCGGCCTGGGTCCGGGATTTACCGCCGGGGAAAATTGCCACCTGGTGATTGAAACCTTGCGGGGGCATGATCTGGGCCGGATCATCGAGATCGGACCTCCTGCCCGGGATACGGGAATTCCGGGGAATATCGCCGGTGAAACCCGCCGCCGGGTGGTGCGGGCACCTGCAGACGGACAAATCAGCTGGCAGGTGGAGTTAGGGGATCTGGTATCGGAACGGGACCTGATGGGGAACATCTCATCAGAAACCCCCATCTATGCACCGCTGTCCGGATTGGTCCGGGGGTTGATCGCACCGGGATTGACGGTTCCCAGAGGTCTCAAGATCGCGGATGTCGATCCCCGAGGTGACCGTGTGAACTTCTCTACAATCTCTGACAAGGCCAGAGCCGTTGGCAGAGCAGTTCTGGAAGCTGTTTTATCAAATCACTTTTTACCGGAAGGAACTCATGAACCCTGACCTTTATCAATTTCTCACAGAATTCGATTTTAACCAGAAAGCCGCCCTGTGCTCCATTCTTCACCACTCGGGATCCGTCCCCCGGAAAGACCATCCGCTGATGATGGTTCTCGAAGACGGCAGCACCCTGGGAACCGTCGGCGGTGGAGCGTTGGAACACCAGGCCGGGGTAGCCTCCATGGAAGTCCTGAAAACGGGTCTTCCCCAATTACTTCAGTCCAGTATGTCCGGGACTGATCTTTCCAAGGATGCCGGTATTTGCGGAGGGTCGGTGAAGCTGCTGGTGGAGGAATTCACGCCCGCCCTGCAGCGACTTTGGCAGAGGGTCCCCATTTTTTCCGATCCGGCCATTCCCTGTCTCATGATCACCGGCTACGATCCGGAGGCGAAGGAGACAGTATTTCATTTTGCCGTCACAGAAGATCAGCTGCCGGAAGTTCCCCGCTTTTTAAGGGATGCGGCGGAGACTGCATTTCAGCGGCGGGCCTCAACAAACCTCCGTAAAGACGAAAAGGTTATTCTGTTGCGCTATTTTGCTCCGGCACCCGTTCTGCATATTTTCGGAGCGGGACATGTGGGATCAGCCGTGGCAGACCTGGCTGACTTTCTGAAGATTGCCGTGAAAATTTATGATGACAGGGCGGAGTTGGCCAACCCGGAACGCTTCCCGTTTGCCAGGACGGTTTCGACCGATCCACTCGGGGACCTGAAAAAAAACTCACACTTCGGGGAACAGGACATGGTGCTGGTTTCAACCCGGAACCATAAATCCGACCTGCAGATCATGCGCTGGCTTTTGGGAATGAACCTGCCCTATATTGGTCTCATGAGCAGCCGCCGTAAGTGGCAGTTGATCGCGGATGCGCTCCTCAACGAAGGTATATCTCAAGAAAAGATTGAAGCCGTATTTGCGCCGGTAGGATTGGATATCGGGGCCGATACTGTCCCCGAAATTGCGCTGAGCATCCTCACGGAGATCGTGTTTCATCAAAAAAAGCAGTGCGCCTCACCTTTAGCGCTCCGGGAAAAATGATGTGATCCGGGAAACCTGTCAGCTCCTTTCGGGGGGGCAGCTGGTTAGGGCGGATTCCATTCGCCGTGAAGATATCCTGATCCGCGGCGGGAAGATCCTCCGGATTGAAGATCGCATCAGGGATATTCCGTCCGGCTGCCGGCACATTGACTGCGCGGGAAAACTCATCTTCCCCGGCATCATCGATACCCACGTTCATCTGAAAGACGCCGCCACCGAGAGCCGGGCTGCCCTCCGGGGAGGTGTCACTGCCATCATGGATTTCAGCCGACATGAAAAAGGAAAATCTCTGCTCGAAAGCGTACGACAGAGGAAGGCTGAACTGGCCGGGTGC
>JAADGM010000029.1:33600-34838 GCA_013152375.1 FCB group bacterium
ATTTCTGCCGTTGATGACGATCTACTGGAGGAACTTCCTGCTCTCGCTGATGAGGGCGTCGTCAGTTTCAAGGTATCCACTACCGATATTAATGAGTGTGCCATGCTGCCCTATCACGAAATCGAAAAGCTGGCCAGATACATGGCAAAGGCGGGCCTGGTGCTCAGGGTCCATGCGGAGGATGATCTCGTGATCAAGCAGGCTACCGGGCATCTGGTCGCCAAAGGGAGAACCCAGCCGGCATATTTCGGTCTTTCCAGACCTGCAATTGCCGAGGTGAATGCCCTCAGAAAGCTGGGTAATATCGCCCTCCGGACGGGCTGCAAAATATACATCGAACAGCTTTCCACCGGAGCCGGACTTGAACTGGCGGAACAATACCCGAACCTGATCCTTGAGACGACACCCCAGCATCTGCTGCTGGATGAAAACGTTTACAACCGCAGCGACGGCAGGATGTTTGTGGATTGTCCACCACTGCGCAGACAGTCTGATAATCAGCTGTTATGGAATGGTCTTCGTACAGATAAGATCAGGACCATCGGTTCGAACCACAGACCTTTTTCCCTTGACGATAAGCCCCGGAATCTGCCTTTTCATTCCATTCCCAAAGGCTTTTACGGAGTGGGGACCCTGTTCCCCTTACTGCTGGCAAAATTTCTCGAGGATGGAACGGATCTCCGGTATCTCGTAAAACTGCTCTGCGAAAATCCGGCCCGCATCTTCGGAATGTACCCCCGGAAAGGGTGTCTCTATGAAAGATCAGCTGCAGATCTCGTGATCGTTGATCCAACTGCCGTGACAGATGAGCTGTCCGGTCCCTCTGACAGCTGCGGTGACTGGAATCCGTATCAGGGCCTGCCGGCAGTTTTCCCGGAAATGGTTTTTCTGCAGGGGAAAAAGCAGGGAAACTAAGATTCTGTTGACATTCAACCCCTTCAGGGTTGATGTGCATTCTATCAAGATTAAATCCCTTCGGAGTTTTGCAGGTTCAAAAACAGCCCTATGGTTTTTAACACCATCCGCATGGTGAACAACCCGCGCCTTAAGAAAAATCCCGGTGAGCGCAGGGCGATGGACCGGAATCAGAAAAAGCTGCTGTTTGAGTTCCGCCGGCAGACGGAACGAGTTTAGCTTTTTCCCGGGCCAGCTCCCGGAGCAGGGATTTTTCTGTCAGCGCATGTTTCTTTGGGTACTTTTCTTACGCTAAGAAAAGTACAGAGAAATAATTCAACCCC
>JAADGM010000033.1 GCA_013152375.1 FCB group bacterium
GACCTGCTCAAACTGTTGACTACTGACTTTTACTTGGGGCAATTCCGAGGGGATTGAGACCTTCAGCTTGACCTTAGTTGCTTTAAATTGTTCTCTGAAAAATACAAGTCCTTTATCAATGGGTTTGGTAATATCCGTGTGCGTCAGGCTGGGCTCATACCGGCGGACAAAACCGCGCATTTCTTCGATGATCAGGGAAGCCCGGTCGGTTTGTTCCATGATGGTATCAAGTTCTTCTGAAAAATCAGGGAGCGGGTCTTCATATTTCCGCTGGATAATTTTCATTACTTCGGCCTGCCCCCGTATAATGGCCAGAGGTTGGTTGAGTTCATGGGCAATTCCCGTAGCCATCTCTCCCAGGGCTGCCAACCTGCCTGAGTGAATCAGCTGTGCCTGCTTTTCCTGGAGCTGCCTTGTTCGGTCTTCTACCAGTTCCTCCAAATGGGAGTGGTACTCTCTCAGCTCCTTTTCAATTTTTTTCTGTTCGGTAATATCGATAATGATGCCCCTGAAACCGACGATATTTCCATCAACTTCAATTCTGCTCGCATAAAGATGGATTGGGAACTGGGTTCCATCGTGTGCCACGGACATAAATTCATGGTCCTCTATCCCTGAATCGGTGCGCAGTCCTTTTAGAAATTCATCGAAGTTCTCTTTTTCTTCCGGGATAAAAAAATCTTTAATGTTGATACCGGTAATTTCCCTGTCCGGAGGGATCTGATAGGTTTTAAGACCGTTGGAGTTGATAAATTCCATGCGGCCCCGTGTATCAATCTCAAAGATTGTCTGCGGCAAAAGATTCGACATGTCCCTGAATCGTGCTTCACTTTCGCTTAAAGCCCGTGTCCGTTCACGAACCATCTCCTCAAGATTTTCCTGATAACGTCTGTTCTCCTCTGCCAGCAGGGCTTTTTCTTCGCCCAGCTTCTTCATTCTAACGGCGTTGAAGACAGTCTTTTTGATATCTTTTTTTGAGATCGGCTTGATCAAATATTCGTAAGCACCTTCCCTGAGAGCTTCCGTAGCCGTATCAACCGTCGGCTCTCCGGTAATGATGATCACCTGGATTTCAGGGGTTATTTCTTTTATTCTCTTGAGGAGATCAACACCGGAAATTCTTGGCATGATTATATCAGTCACGACCACATCCATGGCGTGTTTTCGCAATAGCTGTAAAGCCTCAGCTACATTCTCAGCAGTATAGAGTTGGTGGCCGTCAACTTTTAAAAATGCCTTAATCGTCAGACGGATGCTTTTTTCGTCATCGACTATGAGTACATTTCCCATTCATTTACCTGTAATTGCACGTTACTGCCATAGTTAGTCTGATTGCAAAGCTCTATGAGCTACCAATTGTTATCTACCTGCAGATCTACATGAAACCGGGTAAACTCTCCGGATTCACTTTCCACTTTAACTTCACCTCTGTGATCTTCGATAATCCCGTAGCTGATTGCAAGCCCCAATCCGGTTCCTTTTTCTTCAGATCCAATGGATCTCGATTTTGTCGTAAAAAAGGGCTCAAAAATTTTATCAATGATATCTTCAGGAATACCCGAGCCATGATCCTCGACAGTTGTCCTGACCCAATCCCGGCCATTTTTTTGAATTAATTTTGCACTCACTTTAATTATTTTATTTTCATGAAATCCAGGATATTTCAGATTTAGGGCATATCGGGCATTGGAAAGCAGATTCACAATAACCTGTTGGATTTGGTGACTTCGACATTTTATCTTTGGCAGGTCCTCTGCCAGATCTTTGAGAACCGTCAATTGATCCCTGCGGAAGACAGAGGATATCAGCGCAAGTGAGTTTTCAATTATATCCTCTATCAGGGCCGGGCTGTAATCGTCTTCCTCCCTCCGCGCAAATGACAGCAGATTCTTGACGATTTTGGCCATCCTGTCACCCTCTTCCATTATCCCCTGCGCATACTCTTTCAGGGTTTCATCGGCGATACTCTCCTGGATCAGGTCAGCATAATTTATTATCCCCATGAGTGGATTATTGATCTCATGGGCCACACCCCCGGCAAGCCTTCCGATGGATTCCAGTCGCTGACTCTGTCTGAGCTGTTCCTGAATTTTCTCCTCTCGCTGTGCCGCCTTTACCTGTTCAGTAATATCTTTCTGGATTGCCAGAAAGCCTTCAATTTTATTATTATTGAAAACCGGGTTCACGGACGAGTCCACGTACTTGACGGAGTCATCTTTGGCTTTGTTCACCAATTCACCTTTTACGATTTCCCCATTTAGTATCTTATCCCAAAATTGCTTATAGTTCTTGGGTTTTAGTTTTCCGCTTTTGAGAATCCGGGGAGTATGTATTCCCACCACTTCTTCCGGTGACCAGCCATAGGTTTTCGTGAACCCTGAATTAACATAAGTGAAAATCCCCTTGGCATTTGTCAAAAATATGGCCTCAGCAGAAGTTTCAACTGCTTTTCGGAGCATGAGAAGCTCCCGTTCGGCACGGTTTCTTTCTTCCATTTCCTGCTTTAGATCATAATGTACTCTGGCGTTTTTCAGGGCTGTGGAGGCATAAGCGGCAAAGGTGTTCGCCAGTATCAGATCCTCTTCGGTAAAATATTCACCGTGTCTGCTAAGACACATGCCTCCAATAGCCTGGTTATCCTCCATCAACGGAACCGCGATGATCCGCTGATCCAGATCTTCCGGTGTTTCGACAATATGAAATCCTTCACCATCAGACATATCATTGAAGATCATCCCCCGTTTAGCTTTTATTGCTTTTCCCGTATAACTGCCGTTAATGGGAGCCGGTGAAGCCAGAATCTCATCACTGTATTCCGGATCGATCGCAACTACCGGTTTCAACGTGCGACTTTCTTTGTCAACGAGCAAAATGGTATTGCTGCTGCCGCCAACGATATCCATTGCAATTTCTGCAATCTGGTTCAGCACACGGTTAAGATCAATACTCTCTGTGAGTTGACCTGCCGCAGAAAGAAGTTTTTCGAGCTGAAAAGTCTGACGCGTCAGAGACAGCTCGGCTTCTTTAAAAGCCGTAATATCTGTTGTCAGAATAATGACTTTCTCTACCTTCCCCGTGTGATCCTTCAGGGCTTTAAAATGTTGTGAAACCCACCGGGCTTTACCGGGTACTAGCTTTTTGAGCTTGAGCTCCGGGATTGAATATTCCCCG
>JAADGM010000071.1 GCA_013152375.1 FCB group bacterium
CAGGGGAAAAAAAAATCGAAGCTTAAAAAAGAGGATGTCCCCGAAATCAGGATTGACGGTTATATGGTCTTCAAAAATAAAACACAGGATATTTACAGCGTAGATGAGTACCGTGAAAAACTGATCGCAAGTGCGACCATGGAGCCGGTTTATTCAAAAATCGACATCCTGAACAACCGTATTTACAAGGATGAAGATAACCTTAAACTTATTTTTTCACTGGGGTATTTCGAATGAAAAAATTGAGCCTCGGGAAATCGAATTCTGCCAATTTAAAATGGTATTTGCTTGGGATATTGGGATACGTAGCCTTAGCCGCGGTATTTTTATATTTCTTCATCTTACCTGAATTTCAAAAATACGATAAGCTCATCGCCGGGCAGATCAGTATGGAGGGAACCTATGTTGATCTCGTTGACCTGAACATTACCTCCGCAATCGACAGCGTAAAGCATCAGATTGATAACCTGAAGCAGCTGCGGACTCAGTTTGAAGATCGTCTGTTAAACGGTAATAATTTCAATGCCCTCATGCCGGTAATTGATAATTTAAGCAAGAAATCCAATCTTACCGTAGCTACGCTCGACCCGGTAAAAAGTGTTGAGACAGTGAAGCCAAAATACATCAAGCGCTCTATCACAGCCTCATTGATCGGAAAATATAAAAATTTTATCACGTTTTTGGGCAAGTTAGAGGCGAATCCTGAATGGCTTCTGGTCGAAAAGCTCAGGATTATTCCTACTAAAGAATCGGCTATTTACCGATATAATTTAATAATTTCCGTTCTGATGGAATCTTCTGAAGATGAAAAATAAGAAAATCAGAGTCGTCCTGGTCACCGTATTCCTGCTTGTCATCTCAGCCCTGGTTTTGAACTTTGTAGGAGATACAGGCCTTCTGAAAGGCAGTACAAGATCCGGTTTAGGAAAACTGGACGTTAATCAGGTAACCGTAAAAAAAATTGAAAAAGAAGTTAAAACAGATGAGACTGCCCTCGTCGATTACATCCGTTTCATTGATAAGAAAACCAGTGAAATCAACATTGCTAAAATGCGCGATCCCTTTATGACCAAAAGTGAACCCAAAGAAATAGTTCAGGTGAAAAAGCCAAAGGTCATCCCCAAAAAGAAACGTCCAAAAATCCGTATTGGCGGCATCGTCTGGGACAAGCTGAATCCCTATGCCATTATCAACGGGGATATTTACGAGATTGGCGACAAGCTCGATGACTATACCGTTCACACGATTCTGGATTCCATGATCATCCTTTCAAACGACAATGATATCTTTACAGTTCAATTTACTCAGGAATAAATGCAAATGAACCATTTTTACAAACCCGGGATTTCCTTTTTAAAGTATCTGCTTTATAGCTGTTTATTCCTGTTGGTAACTGCCACGACAGTAGAAGCATCAACACCGGATGTATTATCTGCAAAGCCACTTGACGGGAAGAGATTAGATGCCATTTCCATAAATGTGAAAGATGTTCCACTTACGCAGGTGCTTCACATTATCAGCAAGAAAAGCGGATTGACCTTTATACCTGATCCGGCAATTAGCGATATGCTTATCTCTCTGGATCTGGTAGATGTGGACCCCCTGGGAATCCTTAGAATTATCTGTCAGTTGTACAACCTCGAATATCAGGAACTCATGGAACCGGGGAAATACTTGGTTGCTGATAAAAAAGCCATTGCTATAGAAACAAAATTATACAGTTACCGCTGTGAATTCACACAGGCAAAGGACCTGGCAAATGTTTTAAAAAACCTGGTTACACCGGGTGTTGGAAGCGTATATGCTGATGCGAGAACAAATACGCTGATCTATCGCGATACCCGCACACAGGTTTATGAACTAGAACACATAATCAGAGATCTTGACAGGGCAACCAAGCAAGTATTTATCAAGGCCATCATCGCTGAGATAACTTTGAAAAAGAATGACAACCGGGGAGCACAGTGGTTCACATCAGGTAACAAGATCGCAGCCGGAACGGTCTTTGACCTGCGGGATTTGACCGGTGCGCTCCCTGAAAAGCCCACATTGCCGCTGGGGCAGGGGTTGGGGGTCGGTTTCCTGAATGCTTCAATCGACGTCGCCTTTAATATGGTTTCAACTGTAAATGACCTGAATCTTTTATCTTCCCCCTACCTGATCACTCTGGATAACCAGAATGCAACCATTGAAGTTGGAGATCAGATTCCCTATCCGAAATTAAATGAATTCGGCGTTACCTCTTATGAGTTCAAAGATGCCACCCTCATGCTGCGGTTAAAACCACATATCAATAATGATTCCACGATCACCGTATCAATTCAGCCTCAGGCTAATTACCAGCAGGGGTGGACACCTGACGGAATACCGATCATTGCGACGCGTAAAGCCAATACGCAGATCGTTGTTGAAACCGGCAAAACCGTCGTCATCGGCGGAATTATGCAGGAATCCGACATGGAAACCGATGTACGTGTACCCTTTTTAGGACTTTTGCCCTTCGTGGGTGAGTTGTTCAAATCGAAGAAAGTCACAAAACAAAAAACCGAATTGATCATTATGCTGTCGCTTGATATAGTGGATGCTGAGTTTACCAATTACACGAAAGAAAAAAGTGATCTTATCCCGGCTCAGCTCAAGGATAAAATAAAATGACCAGCTTTCAGATTAAGACAACGCGGGAACTTCCCAGAGTTCTTATTGTCGATGATGAACCGGCAGTCTGCCAATTTTTTAGGGACCTCTACGAAGAGATGAATATGCTGGTGGATACGGTTACGACGGGTCACGAGGGTTTAAAAATGGCAGAGCTTGATACTTACCAACTGATTTTTCTTGATATCAAATTGAAAGACTGGGATGGTATCGAACTGCTGAAAGCCATAAAAGAGAAAAACGTCCATTCCAAGATTATCATCATCTCCGGATTCCTCACGGACGATATTATCAAAGAGGCACTTACGAACGGTGCCGACAGCTATCTATTTAAACCCCTGTCAGCACGGGATATCATCGCCAAAACTTACCTGTTGATTGAAACACCCGCGACGAGACTATCAATATTTTAATATTTTCGCCTGTCAGATGTCGATT
>JAADGM010000032.1 GCA_013152375.1 FCB group bacterium
TTACTCTTATTACTCGTAATCATGAACCTCTTTTATGGGTTACATTAATTATGATGCAACGTATCTTATCAAAAATGGCTTGGGTTACATTTATTTTAATTCAATGCGCCGGGAGACCCAATGGCAGCCAGTTGTTGGTTTATCCATGCATTTATTGGTAAATTCACTCTTTCCGGGAATGCTCCGGATGTCCCGCCGGTAATATGACCAATAATTTTTTGAAAGGGGTCAATTATGAAAAAATCAGTCCATTGTACTTTGATCACTATGTTATTTCTACTATATGGCAGCGATTTAACCCATCCTGAACCCACAGGCGCAGTACCCGCTCTAACTGATAAAATTTCGATGGTTAAAGTAGTTGACAGTGGAATCGGATCGCCCACTGAAATCATGGCGGAAATTGCATTCAACAGCCCGGGGAGGGACCGCTTGCACCCGACAGCCCGGCGAAAGCTGCCGGGGTATCGGTCCGGATCTGCTCACAACAAATTTGTCCCGGGCAGCCCGCGAAACGAAACGCAGGTTGTCCTCGTGGATTCGTCCCAGAACGGTTATGGCCTGATATTTCCCACCGTTTCACCCATTTATACGGGAAGCGAAGGCTGGCTGGTGGCGTACAACCGGTGGTATGGTTCCGGAACCTCTTCAGCAGCTTTCGGCATCGCCCAATCGCCGGACGGTGTGAACTGGGTCGTGGAAGAAGATTTGAACCCGGATGTCTTCCTGGGAGCCTATCCGAGTGTGGTGGCCACACCCACCTACCCCTATGTAATGATGACCGAGGGTGGTTTCCCTTATTATACCTTCAATGCATCCGGATGGTCCGGGCGTGAATGGGAAAATCCACAATCGCTGACAAATTATTTCTCGATGGTTTCTACTGCCGCCTTTGCCATGGATGAGACCCATCAGACGGGATACCTGAACCTGGCAACCTATGCGGACATTATCAACCTGAACCTGTTCGAACAATCGGAGAGCGGTGAACTGCTGTCCAACTCAGCCCTGGCGGTGTTTGGGAACGGTGATGACCTGATGGCTGTCTCGCCACCGCAGTTGAAAATGAACAATGCAGGCATCGGTTACATCGCAG
Organism: FCB group bacterium; assembly: GCA_013152375.1. Classification (GTDB taxonomy): domain Bacteria; phylum Fidelibacterota; class Marinisomatia; order SCGC-AAA003-L08; family JACNLC01; genus JAADGM01. Next base: position 1,097 of record JAADGM010000032.1, read on the forward strand.
TCGCTGCTTTTTTCACGGATGAGGAGAATCCACCCTCAGCGTCCCACACGCTTGTATTCCGATACACCCTGGATTACGGTGTCAGCTGGTCGCAGGGGACAGGAACGACGCCCTACGAATTCATCCCGGATAATCTCTTCGACCACATGATAAGCGATAATTATCCGGATGAAGGGGAATTTCCCCAAACCTTCACCGATGCATGCAGCGGGGACCTGGTCGAGCTTAGCGGGCTGTTCTGTACGGACAATTTCGATCTGGTCATTGACGGCGACGGGAATCCCCATTTCTTTGTGGGAATCCTGCCGGAAGCGAATGGGCAGCTGCTATCAGACTCGGAGTACAGTGGACTGTTTCACCTGTGGATCGATAAGGACTATCTTGACGATCCCGGAGAGCCTCAGACCCAGACCGGATGGCATTATTCCCGTGTGATGGATATGGCAGATCTGTGGCGGTGGGAGAACGAGGAGGGTGATTCCTATCGGCACCTGGTCTTCCCTTCGGCAGCCATCTCCAACGAGGACGATGCGATCTTCTATGTAGCTGTAGCCGGCCCAGAACCGGGAATACCCGCGGTAGTTGACGACGGCGGTACTCCGGACGACCCTTGCGATGATGAAGTGGAATATCCCCAGTGGAGCGAGGATATTTATGTGATAAAATCCACGGATGGTGGTGTGAACTGGTGGTGCCCTGTGAATCTGACCCGTACCCATCCCGACTGTCAGGTGGTGGAGGGAGAACTCCTCTGTAATGAATCGGATTTCTGTGAGGACGGCCAGACACTGATAAGACCCGATGAGATCAGTGCACATATCAGCATGAATGCATCGGACGAGAGCGTTTCCGTCATCTACCAGATGCCCGATTACTGTGGTGGTTCAACAACAGGTGATATGAGCGCTTACGGTTATAAGAACCGCATCTATGCGGGGACCCTCAGGGTGGATTCGGAGGATTTCACCGAGTGCACCGGCTGTGTATGCCAGATCACGCCGGGAGATGTAAACTGCGATGCCATCGTCGATATCCTGGATATCGTCTCAGTGGTCAATCAAATCGTGAATGGAAACGACCTGATTTGCCAAAACAGTGCCGACATGAATGCGGATGAGATCATTAATGTGCAGGATATTATCCTGATGGTGTCACAGGTAATTGAGGGGTGACTGATCACATAAGTTAAATTTATAACGACTTTTTTTAACGGTCAGTCTGCCGGCACAGTGCTGCTGTGGTTTTGAATATGAGCTTCTTAAACCTCAACTCTGGTTAATTCCCCCCGCATGTTCTTCCTTCAGCTTTCCGAAGGCGATCACCAGTTCCCGGTCTTCGTATTGCGAAAATAGCAGACCCGTTGGCGTTTCGTCCGGCTGGAGGGTGCGAATGAAGACACCTTCATCAGTTTTTACCAGTTGAAGTGTGCCGCGGTCCAGGTGCTTCAGTTCTTTGAGCTTGTCATAAAGCTCGCCGGCTGTCGTGATTTCCAGATTCATCTACCGTGGCCTCCCGGTTTTATGCTGTTTCCATTTCCAGGCTCATTACATAGTCGTGCATGGCCTGTGCGGCGATTTTGGCCTGGCCCATGGCGGTAATGACTTTGGCGCCCCCTGTGATGATATCACCACCGGCAAACACGCCTTTCTTGGAAGTCTCCAGTGTGCCCCTGTCCGCACTCACTACGCCCCATTTATCGGTTTTCAGTTCGGGTGTGGCTTCTGCGATGATGGGATTTACATTACAGCCCAGCGAGAAAACCACCGTATCCACGTCTTCGGTGAAAAACTCACCGGTGCCGATAGGTTTCCGGCGTCCGGATTCATCCGGTTCAGCCAGTGTCATCACTTCGCATTTGATGGCCTTCAGGGTGTAGTTTTCATCGCCAATGAATTCGACGGGATTTGTGAGGAATTTGAAATTAATAAATTCCTCGGTGGCATGGCGTAATTCTTCTTTCCGGGCCGGTGCCTCCTCCCTTGAGCGGCGGTAATACACGGTGACCTCGGCGCCCATGCGTTTGGCGGTTCGTGCCACGTCCATGGCCGTATTTCCGGCGCCGATAACCCCGACTTTGGCTCCCTGATGAATGGGCGTCACATATTCCGGAAAGTGCAGGGCGCCCATCATATAAATACGGGTGAGGTACTCATTGGCAGAATAGATCCCGTTAAGGTTTTCACCTTTGATTCCCAGCATTTTGGGCAAACCTGCGCCCGTCCCCAGAAAAATGGAACTGAACCCGAATTCGGGCCCCATCAGTTCGTCCAGGGTCATGGACTTTCCGACGATGGCATCATACTGAAATTTCACTCCCATTTCTTCCAATGTGCGGATATCCTCGTCTATGACTTCCAGCGGCAGCCTGAAGCGGGGAATGCCATAAACCAGTACGCCGCCGCCCCTATGAAAAGCCTCAAACACGGTAACCTCATGTCCCCGTTTCCGCAGCTCATAGGCGGCGGTCAGTCCGGCAGGACCGCTGCCCACGACGGCCATGGAATGTCCCGTGGGAGGAGCAACTTCAGGAGTCGTGCGGATACCGTTATCCCGTTCATAATCCGAAACAAACCGTTCAAGGTATCCGATTGAAACCGGTTTGTTCTTCCGCCCTACGATACAGACCAGTTCACATTGCTGATCCTGAGGACAGACCCGGCCGCAGATGGCCGGTAAAAAATTGGTCTCCCGGATCTTGGCAGCTGCGCCGGCGAAATCCTGATCCACGATTTTATTCAAAAAGCCGGGTATGTCAATCCCCACCGGACAGCCTGCGATGCATTCGGGTTTTTTACAGTCCAGGCAGCGGGTTGCCTCAAGCACTGCCATTTCAGGGTCAAATCCCAGGGGAACCTCGTTAAAATTATGTACCCGTTCTTCGGGTTTCTGCTCCGGCATCTCATTGCGCTGAATTTGCATTCTCTCTTTCGGCTTAAGGGTATTCATCAGGCAACCTCCTCAATCTTCAGGGCATCCATGGCAATTTTTTCTTCCTTTAAAAACATTTTCTGTCGGGCAACAAGTTCGGCAAAATCGACTTCATGGCCGTTAAAATCCGGTCCGTGGATACAGGCGAAGCGGGTTTTATCTCCGACGGTACAGCGGCAGGCGCCGCACATACCGGTACCGTCCACCATGATGGCATTGAGTGAAACCCAGGTCTGGATCTTCAGCGGGCGGGTCATTTCGGATACGGCTTTCATCATGGGGACGGGTCCGACCGCCAGCACATAAGAGACCGTCTCCCGGTTCACGATCTGTTCCAGAGCATGAGTCACAAAGCCCTGAATTCCTTTTGAGCCGTCATTGGTTGTGATAAAAACTTCGTCACAGATATCAGACATTTCGTCTTCAAGGAGCAGGAGGTTATCCGACCGGGCGCCGATAATTCCGATGACCTTATTCCCCAGAGCTTTCATATCCCGGGCAGTGGGGAGGATGGCCCCGGTTCCGTACCCGCCACCGATGACCACGACAGTCCCCGGCAGTTCTTCCACATGGGAGCGTCTGCCGAGCGGTCCCACGATATCCTGAAAACAGTCACCCACCTGCAGCAGTGTGGCTTCTGTAGAAGTGCGTCCTGCCGCCATCAGGATGATGCGAACCGTGCCCTTCTCCGAATCCCAGCCGGAGATGGAGATGGGGATACGCTCTCCCTTTTCCGTGACCCGTAAAATGATAAATTGTCCCGCCTGCATGGCCCGGGCAGCCAAAGGCGCGTAAACATTGAATAAAACCGTCTTGGGGACCAGTTCTTCACGATACAGTATTTCAAATTGTTTTGGCATTACCTTCTCCGGAATTCTAACATAATTTTAATTTATTTTCAGCAGCATCATAACAAATAGAAAAATCCACAACTGCTGACTTGGGAAGCACTTCCAGTCCTTTCATCAGATCCTCAAGAGATATACCCCTGCAGGTACAGGTGTCATCAATTGCAGCCTCGGAATATTCCCGGGATTTGTCCATAAATACCCGCATGGCATCATGATAATCCGCCGTGCTCATAATGGTTTTATCTTTGATCCTGTCGCGGATCACAAATTTGCCCTTATTTTTATTTTTCGCAAAATTCAGATAACTGTTTTCCATAATTGGAATGATGTTTTCTTTCATCTTTCCTGCTCACTCCTTTCGGTTATGCAACCGTAAAAATAAAAAAATGGCCCTCCAGTCGTTCACGGATTCATTCGGGTCGCAATGAAAAAACGGTCAAGATGAAGTGCCAGATTTGTGAAAATCTTAAATCTTATCCTGAAAATGAGCTCAAAATTAGGATGTTCAGCAGACCACAACCAATATCAGAAAATCTCAAAATAAAACTAATTAAAATGAGTGCAGGTGCAAAGCCAGGCAGTAATGCTAAAATGGAGATCAAAGAGATTCTGATTTGACGGATGCCGGTCTGCCTCAATTTGGTTTTACCGGATGCCCCCGCTGCCGGAGTTGTTGTAAATTTTGCCATGATCCTGATGGTGAATGAAATCTTTTACAGTCTTCAGGGTGAATCCTCATACATGGGGCAGCCCTGTGTCTTTGTGCGTCTCACCTATTGCAATCTGCGCTGCAAATGGTGTGATACGGAGTACGCCTTCTATGAAGGCACGCACATGAGTGTGCCGGATATTCTCGAAAAAGTTAAGACCTTCAATTGTAATTTGGTTGAAGTCACCGGTGGTGAGCCGCTGTTCCAGCCGGAAGTCATCCAGCTGCTGAAGAGTCTCGTGGATGCCGGGTTCACAGTTTTGCTGGAAACCGGGGGTTCTCTTTCCGTTGCAGATGTCCCCCGGGAAGTTGTTAAAATCGTGGATTTCAAATGCCCTTCCAGTGAAATGGAGCATAAAAACCTGTGGACTCTCCTGAATGAGTTAGGGCCAAGGGATGAGATCAAATTCGTCATCGCCGATCGAGCTGATTATGACTGGGCAGTGGCAAAAATTCAGGATCTCACCCTTGCTGATAACTGGGTTGTCCACCTGTCTCCGGTGTTCGGGATCCTCGACTATCACACCCTGGCTGAATGGATACTGGCAGACCGGCTCAAAGTCAGATTTCAAATTCAGCTTCATAAACATATCTGGGACCCTGCAACCCGGGGTGTCTGAGTTTTCATTTCTGCAGGTTTGATCGCGCCTGCCTTTGGCGGCCTTTCCTGCCGGGTTTGGTGTCAAGGCGGATGACCGCGGATTATCAATATGTTTCGGCACAACAAAGAGGGTTTCACGTGCCCGGCAAAGCATGTAAGTTTGAATGTATCTTTTCAGTTTAAATATACAGGAATCAAGTTGGAACACTATCCAAAAGTGACACTATCCACCGCCCTTGAACACGGGCTGTCGGAGGTGGAATATCAACGCATCAGGGAAATTCTGGGACGGGACCCAAGCTATGTCGAGCTGGGGATTTTTTCCGTCATGTGGAGCGAGCACTGCTCCTACAAGAGCTCTATCAAGCTGCTGAAGACGCTGCCGAGAGAGGGTGGCAGGCTGCTCGTAGGCGCCGGCGAGGAAAATGCCGGCCTGGTGGATATTGGGGACGGTCTGGCCGTGGCGTTTAAAATTGAATCCCATAACCATCCTTCGGCGATTGAACCCTATCAGGGGGCAGCAACCGGTGTGGGCGGGATCATGCGGGATATTTTCACCATGGGTGCCAGACCTATTGCCTCCATGGATTCGCTGCATTTCGGCAGCCTGGATAAGGGCCGGAACCGCTTTCTGCTGGAACATGTGGTAGAAGGTGTGGCCGATTACGGCAACTGTCTGGGAATTCCAACCGTTGGAGGAGAGACCATTTTTGAGGACAGCTACGAGGGGAATCCTCTGATCAACGTCTTCAGCCTGGGCGTTGTCAAACATGAGCATGCGGTCAGCGCCGTCGCCAAAGGCCCTGGCAACCCCGTTTTTATTGTGGGCTCTAAAACCGGCCGTGACGGGATTCATGGCGCCACCTTCGCCTCCGTGGAGCTTTCTGAAGAGTCTGAATCACGGAAGTCAAATGTGCAGGTAGGGGACCCTTTCACTGAAAAGTTGCTGTTGGAAGCCTCGCTCGAACTTTGTAAAAAAAGCTGGCTTATCGGTATGCAGGATATGGGAGCTGCCGGGATTACTTGCAGTTCATCGGAAATGTCTGCCAAAGGGCACTGCGGTATGACCCTGAATATTGATAAAGTTCCGCGCCGTGAACCCGGTATGAATGCCTACGAACTGATGCTGTCCGAATCCCAGGAAAGAATGCTGGTAGTGATCCTGAAGGGGTTTGAAGAGGAATTGCAGGCCATATTTAATAAATGGGATCTGAACTGTACCCGCATCGGCGAAGTCAACGATACGGGTTTGCTGGAAGTTTATGAAAAGGGAACCCTGGTTTCCGAGATCCCCGCCCTGGAATTGGTTCTCGGCGGCGGGGCGCCTCAATATGATCTGCCGGCTGCCGAGCCGGTCTATCTAAAAGCGTTGAATGACCTTGATATGGAGGCCCTCCCCGAACCGCAGGATTACAATGAAGTCCTCGTCACACTGCTGAAATCTCCCAATATCACTAACAAACACTGGGTTTACAGTCAGTATGATTCCACTGTCCGCACCAATACGGTTCAGGGACCTGGGGGGGATGCCGCGGTGGTGAGGATCAAAGGAACACAGAAAGCCCTGGCCATGTGTACCGATGGGAATGGGAGATATGTTTATCTGAATCCGCGGCTCGGCGGGCAAATAGCCGTCGCCGAAGCTGCCAGGAATGTGGTCTGCTCAGGCGGAGACCCCATCGCTATCACCAATTGTCTGAATTTCGGGAATCCCAATGATCCGGAAGTTTACTGGCAGTTCAAGGAAGCAGTAACGGGAATGGCGGAAGTCTGTCGCTCGCTGAATACACCGGTCACTGGTGGGAATGTGAGTTTTTATAACGAAAGTCCCACTGGTGCTGTCTATCCAACGCCGGTTGTTGGCATGGTCGGTCTGCTGGAGGACGTGACCCGATCTACGACTTTTGAATACAAAAGTCCGGGAGATTTTATCATTGTGATCGGAGCGTTGAACGGTACGCTGGGTGGAACAGAATATCTCAAAGTTATTCATGATCAGGTTCAGGGTAATATCAGCCCTTTGAATATTGAATTTGAAATGCGCGTACAGGAAGTCTGTATGGAGGCCATCAAAAAAGGGATCATCAGATCAGCACATGATCTGTCGGACGGCGGTCTGGCGGTAAATGTGGCGGAGTCCATCGTCGCAGCCAGGAAGGGGATTGGCGCAAAACTTGATTTTGCCCGCAAATTAAGGAATGACGAACTGTTATTCGGCGAATGCCAAAGCGCTATCATTGTGTCTATTGCCGAGGATGACCTCATCAATTTGGTAATTATTTCGCAGGAATTTGATGTCCCCACTCAAACCATTGGCCGGGTGACCGACACAGGCAGGCTCGTCATTAATGAGCTGATTGATATTGAGAGAGAGCCCCTGGAAAAGGCCTATTATGAGACGCTCAAGAGCAGGATGGCGTGAGAGAACCGGTAAAAATTATTCTATTCATTGAAAAATAAGGCGGTTGTATGAGTCCGATTTGGCTGAAGAAAAACGAACAGCGTCTCATTGAGATTCGGCGCTATCTGCACCAGCATCCAGAGTTGGGGTTTAAGGAAATCGAAACCACGGCTTACCTGATGGGACTGCTGCGGGAGGCCGGTTATGTCATCCATCAGAATGAAAAGATGAAAACGGGGTTTTACTGCGATTACGGTATTGGCGGCAGTCCCCTGCTTGGCATTCGTTGTGATCTGGATGCTTTGCAGATCTTTGATGCCAAGGAAGTTGCCTACCGTTCACAGAACGATGGCGTCATGCATGCCTGCGGTCATGATGTACACATGGCTGTCGTGGCCGGGTTAGCCCTATGGATGAAAGAAGAAAAGCATACGGTTCCCGGTACAGTACGTTTCATTTTCCAGCCGGCGGAAGAAAAGGCTCCCGGCGGGGCGCTGGCCATGATTGAAGGCGGTACCGTTGATAAAATGGATCACATCATCGGCATGCATGTGCTCCCCAAGCTGCCGGTTGGACAGGTAGGTCTTAAATATGGTCCCATGTCAGCCTATGTTGACCTCATTGACATTACACTGAAGGGCAAGGGCGGACATACTTCCAGGCCTCATGATACAGTTGATCTGATCGCCTCGACTGCTCGTCTGATTTCGGCCATCGATGAAGTTCTGCTGCATCAGGTGGACCCCCAATCGCCGGTGGTCCTTTCATTTGGAAAGATCCACGGCGGCGAGACCTTTAATGTGATCCCGTCCGCAGTGAATTTGCAGGGTACGCTGCGATATTTGAATGGAAATGAACGACAAATGCTGCATAATCTGATCGCTGAAACCATCCATAATCAGAGCCTAACCAGCGGCGCAGAGATCAATTGGCATCTTCCCTACTCGGCCCCGGGTATCCAGAACGATGAGGCGCTCACTACCATTTTAATCGAGGGTGCTAAGAAAGCCCTTGGAACCGAACAGGTGAAATTCCTGCCCCATGCCAGCATGGGGGGGGAGGATTTTGCCTATTATCTTGAAAAAATTCCCGGTGCCTATTTTCGGATAGGCTGTGGTCTGGGTTATATAACGGATCTGCATACAATCAACTTTGATGTGGACGAGCGCTGTATCTCTACCGCCATTCAGGTCATCAGAGAAGCAGTAAAAGTCTATTTTGAAAAGGTACGCGGCTAAAACGATATCCCCAACGGCCGACATCAGGCTGACCTCCGCCTCCCCTCTATTTCCGTAAAAAATTTCAACCGGCTGAAACAAAATTTCCGTTGCTGTCGTATGTAAAAATGCCTGCGATAATTGATCTTTTTCAGGTGATATTTTGAATAAGAAAATGAAAAGTGTCAAAGAGAAAGGAGATCAAAATGAAAGATAAATTGTTGCTGATCATCGGTTCATTGCTCGTATTATTGTTGGCAGTTGAAGGATACTACCTTATTGATTTGCATCGAAAGCTGACAGACAATGTATCGGATTCAGGGGATTGGTCTCAGGCAATTACGAACTGGAAGGATCCCTTTGCCGGTTTTCATGCTAATGACAAGTTCAATCCTTTTGAGGAGTTCCAGCGGATGCAGCAGGAAATGCAGAAGGTCTTTGGACGGTTCAATTCCAGCTTTACCGGAGACCCCAGATTCACCGGGGTTTTTGATGATTTTTCCCTTTCACCCTCTCTGGATCTTGAAGAGAAGGACGGTAACTATATTATGAAAATCAATCTTCCAGGTGCCAAAAACAGTAAGATCAACGTTACTACGGATGGGAATCAGTTGAAGGTGGAAGCAGAAACGAATGAGGAAGATGCAGATTCAACAGGTAATTTTTTCAGACGTGAACGCTATACCGGCCGCTTTGAGCGCTCAGTCACCTTACCGAATGATGCCGATACCGGTAAACTGAAAACACGGTTTGAGGACGGTGTTCTCACGATTACGATTCCGAAAAAATAAATATTAAAAAGACCACAGTAATTGAGTGTTCGTGCCATCCTGTTTCAGGGTGGCATTTTTTTGTTCAGTGAGGGACCCCCACGGTTTTCGTTGTATTCCTCCGGCGGCGTATGAAAACCGGTCAGAGGAAAAGTAATCCGTTTTTTTATTCAGATATGAAGTTCAATCCATAATAATTTATGACGGATGGAGAAGTCCATCCCTTTTATGAATGCATGAAATAATTTAATACGGAGCCGAAATACGCGTGAAAACTCTATATACGGATTTACTGAACAAAGATTCTAAAATATCAATCATAGGGCTGGGGTATGTGGGACTGCCCATCGCCCTAGCCTTTGCCGAAAAAATTTCTGTCGTGGGCTTTGACATTAATGCGCAGCGGGTCGAGATGATGAAGAAGCGTATAGACCCCAGCAACGAACTCCCCGGTGAGGCCTTTGACCATAAGGATATCCTTTTCACCACCAACCCGGACCAACTGCGCGAAGCCGCTTTTCATATCGTTGCGGTACCGACACCCATCGACGACCACAATATGCCGGATCTGACGCCTCTGCTGAGTGCAACTGCCACCGTGGGGAAAATCCTCAAAAAGGGTGACTATGTGGTTTTTGAATCTACGGTGTATCCCGGTGCAACGGAAGAAGAATGTATCCCGGTACTGGAAAAAAAATCAGGGCTCACCTTTCAAAAAGATTTTAAAGTAGGGTATTCACCGGAAAGGATCAATCCCGGGGATGCCCGGCATACGCTTTCCAATGTGGTCAAAATCGTGTCGGGCTGTGATGCAGAAGCGCTTGAGAATATCAGTAAAGTGTACAGTCTGGTGGTAAAAGCCGGCGTTCATCAGGCCTCCAGTATTAAGGTTGCCGAAGCCGCAAAAGTCATTGAAAATACGCAGCGGGACGTCAATATTGCCCTGATGAATGAGCTCTCCATCATTTTCGGCAGAATGAATATTAATACTTTCGATGTGCTTGAAGCTGCGGGCACCAAGTGGAACTTTCTGAAATTCTATCCGGGTTTTGTCGGGGGGCACTGCATCGGAGTTGACCCCTACTATTTAGACTATAAAGCCAGAGAATATAAATATCACACCCAGATCATCGGCGCGGGACGGTACATTAATGACTCCATGGGACTGTACGCAGCCAAGCAGATGGTCAAGCTTCTCACCGGATCGGGCAAGACAATTCTGGGTCTCAAGGCCCTGGTAATGGGTATCACTTTTAAAGAAAATGTCAGTGATGTACGTAATTCTAAAGTTGTGGATGTGATCAGAGAATTGAAAACTTACGGCCTTGAAGTGGACGTAGTGGACCCGGTTGCCTCCCCTGATGAAGTCAGAAGAGAATACGGGATTACCTTAAAGGAAGAAATCGGCAATCATTATGACACAGTCGTCGTTGCGGTGTCTCATAAAGAATATCTAGATTTGGATGAGGCTTATTTTGAACGGATCACCACCGACAACGCTCTTTTTGTGGATATCAAAGGAATTTATCGCAACCGCATCCATAAGCTGCAATACTGGTCGTTATAGACTAAAGAAGAAACAGTCTGTAGTTGTCCTGCCTGAGGATATCCAGCATTTCCTGATGAATTAACCCGTTGGAGGCCGCTGCAGTAGTTCCCTGAAAGGGCAGGTTTCCGCCGGACCAGCCGGTCACTTTACCACCCGCTTCCCGGCAGATGAGATCGCCGGCACAGATGTCCCACGGTTTCAGATTGAATTCGTAAAAACCATCCAGCTGTCCCGAAGCAACAAAGCAGAAATCAAGCGCGGCTGCCCCAAACCTCCGCATCCCCTGAACCCTGTTGTGAAATTCATGAAACAGCTCAAAACTAAGATGGAATTTCTCGTCATGTTCATAGGGGAATCCGGTCACCAGAATACTTTCGATGAGGTTTTTTTGTCCGCTCACTGATATCGGTTCTCCGTTGCAATAGGCGCCCTGTCCCGCAACAGCATGGTATAAAGTTCCCCCGGCAGGGTTATAGACCACACCGCAGCAGGTTATCCCATCGATCTGCAGTCCGATAGAAATGGCGAAGATGGGCAGCCCGTGAACAAAATTGGTGGTCCCGTCCAGGGGATCAATAACCCAGCGATACTTTGAGGACCCCTCATCGGTCAGGTTTTCCTCGGCCAAAATGCTGTGCTCGGGAAATGCTTTGTGAATCTTACTGACGATGAAGCGTTGGCATTCAATATCAGCCTCTGTGACCAGGTCGATGCAGGAACTTTTGTGACGCACTGAGCGGAGTTTCCCCCGATATCCCAGTAAAACTTCACCGGCCTGCCTGGCAAGGTCAATGCTGAACCTGCCGAATTCGTCAGAGGTGGGCATTATTTATTGGGGATCTGCTCCTGTGAAAAATAAGCTTTGGTCATTTTTTTCAATACGGTTGACAGCAAAATGATCGACAGCAGATTCGGGAAGGTCATGAAACCCAGGGCTGCATCCCCAAAAGCCCAGACGGCTTCCAACTGGGCAATACCGCCGATAAAAACGAACAGCACGAAGATCCATTTGTAGGGAAGAATTGCCTTTGCGCCAAAGAGATAGTTGGCGGAACGGTCGCCGTAATAGGACCAGCTGATAGCTGTTGACACTGCAAACAGGAGAACTGTTACAGTGACGATCTTATCTCCATAGCCAAACAGCCAGCTGAGACCCTCCTTAAAGGCGAAGGATGTGAGCAGGCTGCTGTTGAGGAGGTCTCCGGTAAAGGAGGGGTCAATCCGCTCAACGTAAAACTGCGTATGATGCCAGGCGCCGGTTACCAGGATGACCAGACCCGTGAGCGTACAGATGATGATGGTATCAATGTAAGGTCCCAGCATGGCCACGGCTCCTTCGCGGATGGGATATTTTGTTTTGGCGGTGGAATGGGCAATGGCGGCGCTGCCCTGCCCTGCTTCATTGGAGTAAAGCCCCCGCTTGATCCCCCACAACATGGTATTCAGCATGACCAGAAATACACCTCCAGTAGCTCCTGCAATTTTTGCCGGGGGATTGAAAGCCATGGAAAAGATCAGGGAAAAGCTGTGTCCGATCTGAGGCAGGTGAGAGAGGACGATCAACAGGGAAGCCGAAACATAGAGAATAGCCATGATGGGAGCCAGGTAACCGGTGACATGACCGATCCGGCGGATGCCGCCGATAATCACAAGCGCCACGATACCGGCCATGGCCAGTCCGTTGATCACCTGCATCACCGAGACATCGAACCCGGCCCAGATAACATGTTTCAAGGTGAGAAAATGCTGTGTGCCCACCAGTTGAGCCACTTCGGAATAAATTTGATCCGAGACGGTGAAGGACTGGATCGCATTCCCGGTGGCGAATGAGCAGATAATTGCCAGAGCCGCAAAAGTGACTGCAAGCCAGCGCCAGCGCATGCCGATCCCGTGTTCAATTGTGTACATGGGGCCTCCGGCTGTATGACCGTCTTCGTCTATTTCGCGGTATTTTAAGGCCAATGTGCATTCAGCGAATTTCAGGGTTGTACCAAAAAAAGCAGTGACCCACATCCAGAAAAGAGCACCCGGTCCGCCGTAATAAACAGCTGTAGCAACCCCGGCAATATTACCGATCCCCACGGTTGCGGAGAGCGCGGTTGTCAGGGCTCTGAAATGGTTCAGGTCGCCTTCATCATCCGGGTCGTCATATTTTCCCATGGTGACCTTTATCCCGTGGATGAGGTAGCGGATCTGGGGGAAGCCCAATTTTATGGTGATGAAAATCCCCGTTCCCACGAGTGCCAGGATCATGATGGGAATGGAGCCGAGAGGAAGTTTTTCCGTGGGGAAAGTTTTGAAAAAATTGAAATTCCCCGGGAAGGTCCAAACAGCGTCGAAAAAAGACCCTCCGAAAATAACGAGGATCAGAAAGATAGTGGAAAAAGCAATGATACCGGCAGTTGATTTCTTCATATTTCTCCAGTTATGAGTAGTTATATATTTGGCGGTTGGTCAATAATTAAAACAGAATTTCGACTATTCTATCGATATCGATGAGTCCGACTCGCTGCAGGATGACGATAAAGACGGCAATGGGTGCGACATAGCGCAGGAATACAACCCAGAGCCGATACAGCCATTCCGCAGTCCAACTGGTGCCTGACATATATTCTGAACGGCGCAGGTTGGGGTCCATTTTCCAGCCCACGAAAAGTGAAATAAACATCCCTCCCAGAGGGAGCATCCAGTTACTGGCGAGATAGTCGAAAGTATCGAAGAAGTTTTTCCCGTACATGGTTTCCCATTGCGGAAACAGAGCCCCGGAGCCGGACAGAGCACTGGGGATCCCGAAAAGGAAGATGATGCCCCCGGTGATGAGCGTGGCTTTGTGGCGTGTCCACTGTTTTTCATCAATGAAATAGGACGTCACAACTTCCAGCAGGGAAACGGCGGAGGAAAGGGCTGCAAAGACCAGCAGGAGGAAAAAGATGAAGGAGAGCAGCATGCCGGCAGCACCGATCTTGCCAAAGATGATGGGCAGTGTTTTAAACGCCAGTCCCGGGCCGGCCTGGGGTGAGAAACCGTAGGTGAAGATGATAGGGAACATGACCATGCAGGCCAGCAGAGCAACAAAAGTATCCAGCACACTGATGATGATGGAAGCTTTTGGTATATCTGTATTTTTTTCGAGATAACTCCCGTAAGTGAGCATGGCCCCCATCCCGAGACTCAGGGTGAAGAAAGCATGTCCCAAAGCTTCCAGCACACCCGAAGCTTTCAGTTTGTCAAGATGGGGATAAAAGACAAAATTGACCGCATCTTTCCAGCCGCCGAGAAAAATTGAACCGATGGCAAGGAGGATAAAAATCAGGATCAATGCCGGCATGAGGATCTTGTTCCATTTTTCGATGCCGCCTTTAACGCCGCCGATGACGACCCCGACGGTAATGGCCATGAAGATACCATGCCAGAAGACATTCATACCGCTGGATGAGTACAGCAGGCCAAAGACAGCTCCGATCTCTTCGGGAGTTTTCCCTGCAAAAAAGTTCGTCAGTGACATGAAGGTATAATTAAGTGCCCAGCCGGCAACTACGCTGTAATAGGATAAAATGATGAAGCCGACAAATACTCCCATCCAGCCTACGACCTTCCAGTTACTGGATTCACCGGCCAGCGTCGTAAAAGCACCGACCGGGGATTTCTGGGCTGAACGGCCGATGACGATTTCTGCCATCATGATGGGAATACCCACTATTGCAATGCAGACCAGGTAGATCAGCACGAAGAGTCCGCCTCCGTTTTCGCCCGTGATATAGGGGAATTTCCAAATATTGCCCAAGCCGACGGCCGAGCCTGCAGCAGCGATGATAAAGCCTAATCTGCTGCCCCAATGTTCTCTTTTTTCAGCCATGTTGAGTTCCTTCAGGTTTTATTTCAGGATGATTCAGATTAATAAACTGTTTTCAACAAATATATTTGCACGAAAATATTGACGCAAATGTAAGAATTTGCAGGCGTTCAGACAAAAGGAAAATAATTGATCAAAGTGAGGAACTACACGACGCAAGGCGGCCGTCGTATATACCTCCTGCGAAGGGGCCTTTGAAGGATTTGATCCCTTTACACGATCTTCAAACTGCACGGGATGAATCTCGTATTATTCGCCGATGCCTGCCCCGTGATGAGTGAGATTCCCTGCCGCACAACAAGATTTGAAAAAATATAGTTTAAACCGAACTCCCGGCTTGGTAAAAAAAAAGGAATGCCTGTAAATTTGCGACCGCGAATTGGTGACTCGAAACAGGTTTTAAGACCCTGAATTGAAGACAGTCAATAATTCGGGCCCTTAGCTCAGTTGGTTAGAGCAGCGGACTCATAATCCGTTGGTCCGGGGTTCAAGTCCCTGAGGGCCCACAAAATAAACTCCTGATAATACAATGTTTTATCGGGAGTTTTTTATTAGATTTGAAAATTATCAAAAACGTCTCAAAAGGCCAAATATGGTCAAATATGGTCATGTTATGGCACCAAAACGGCACCATTTTGGCACCTCTTAAGAAAATCTCTAGTGAGCGGTCAGCGTATATAGTGTTTTATGAGAAGTATTTTTATTATTTGGATTATGAAGAT
>JAADGM010000105.1 GCA_013152375.1 FCB group bacterium
TAAACAAAGGGTTCGAAAAAATCACACAGTATTCATTTGAAGAAGTCAAGGGAGAAAATCCCCGTATTTTGAAAAGCGGCAAAACCGACCCTGCTATTTATGAAGAGCTCTGGCAGACGATCCTGTCCGGCAGGATCTGGTCAGGGGATCTTACAAACCGCCGGAAAGATGGCAGCGACTATATTGAAAATATGACAATCGTGCCGCTTAAAAACGAAAACGATGAGCCCAATGGTTTTATTGCCATTAAAAAAGATGTCAGTGAAAAACTGCGGATGGAACGGGAGCTGAGGCAGGCGCAAAAGCTCGAATCTATCGGACAGCTCGCGGCCGGGATTGCCCATGAGATCAATACACCAATTCAATATATCGGCGATAATATCCGCTTTTTAAGCAGCGGGTTCAAGGAACTCCAGGAGATCCTCAATAAGTATGAAAGCATGACTGAGGTGATAGATGATCCGGAGCGCTCAAAACGGCTGCTGAAATCGGTTGATACGGCGAAAGAGGAATTCGATTTCCCCTTTTTAATGGATGAGATCCCCGATTCGATCCGGCAATCACTTGAGGGAGTGGAAAACATTACGCGAATCGTCAGAGCCATGAAGGAGTTTTCTCACCCCGGTTCCCGGGAAAAGACAATGACCGATATTAACCGTTGCATCACGACCACTATTACTGTGGCAAAGAATGAATGGAAATATTATGCAGATGTCGTTACAGATCTAGATCCGGGCCTGCCCTCCACACTCTGTCTTCCCGGGGAACTCAATCAGGTTCTGTTGAATCTGATCACAAATGCGGCACAGGCCCTTGCAGAAATGCCGCGAGTCAAAGCTGGTGAAAAGGGCAAAATCAGCATCAGGACTACTAAATGTGCTGATCAGATCACCATCACAGTAGCGGATGACGGTCCGGGAATACCGGAGGAATTGCAGCACCGCGTCTTCGACCCGTTTTTTACAACGAAGGAACCGGGCAAAGGGACAGGGCAGGGGCTGACCATAGCGTATACAACCGTTGTGGAAAAATTGCAGGGTGAGATATATTTTGAATCGACCCCCGCACAGGGAACTACCTTTGTTATCAAATTACCCATACTTCAAAACAATGAGGTTGAAAATGAAAATCAGAGTTCTGTTTGTAGATGATGAAAGTAAGATCCTATCCGGTATTAAGCGCTCCCTGAGACACAAAAGATCGGATTGGGAAATGGAATTTTACACCAGCGCCGTGGATGCGCTTACAGCGATCAACGATAATCCCTGTGATGTTGTCGTAACGGATATCCGTATGCCGGGAATGGACGGAGTAGAGCTGATAGAACGGATCAGTCAGCAATATCCCACGACGATCCGTATCATGCTCTCGGGACAGTCAGACAATGACAAATTCATTAAATCCGGGCATCTGGCACATTATTTTTTAAATAAACCCACTGATGCCGAAACCATTTCCGAGGTCATCGAAAGGATGCTGAAAGTCAGGGATAAAGTCAGCAACTCTCGCATGTCACTGCTTATGAGCCTGCGTTCAATCCCCTCATTGCCGACACTCTATTCACAATTGGTGATGGAAATAAATTCGGAGCACAGTACATCAAACACGATCGCGGCCATTATTGAAAAAGACATCGGAATGACAGCGAAAATTCTGAAGCTGGTGAATTCTTCATTTTACGGGATGCGTAACAAAGTACATTCCGTTGCCTTTGCTATCAGTTTACTGGGGTCTAACACCCTGAAATCGTTTGTTCTCTTTTACCGCCTGAACAATGCTTATGAATCTTTAAAAATGAAACATCTCGATGTTAATCAGTTGTGGAAGATCAGTGAACAGATCAGCGTACTGGCGGGAGAAATTGCCAAAAATGAGCGGGCTAACAAAAAAACGATCGATGATGTCATGGTTGCCGGCTTGCTGCAAAGTCTGGGAATCCTCGTACTGGCGAATCATGCACCGAGGTCTTATGAAAAGATCCTGCAGGATATTTCTGATAATGACGGGAATCTTATCGAGGCTGAACGCAGAGTACTGGGAATGTCTCATCTGGAAGCGGCCAGCTACGTGCTTGAGATTTGGGGATTGCCCGAATCTGTCTATAGAAGTGTTGAATTTTGCAGTTCACCCACGCTGGCAGACGAAGGAGAAAAGGGTATCGTACCCTACCTGTATGCAGCGATCTACCTGATATCACAAAATGTGAATTCAATTCTGTTTAATAACCTGCAGCTTGAGGATTCGTATTTGGAGAAATTAGGGCTGCTGGAGAAATTACCGGTTTGGGATGAATTGTGTAAAGAAATTGTCAATAGGGGCTAAGATGAGAATTTTATTAGTGGATGATGAACCCAATGTCCTGAAAGCCCTGAATAGGCAATTGCGTTTAAAGTATGAAGTTGATACTGCGGGAAGCGGCGAAGAAGCCTTGAAAAAAGTCAGGGAGAGCGGCCCTTATGCCGTCGTTGTGTCTGATCTGTCAATGCCCGGTATGGATGGGATTGAGCTGCTCAGAGAAGTTGCGAAAATCCATAATGCAACAGTGCGGATCATTCTTACCGGTAACGCTGACCAACGCTCTGCGATTGATGCAATCAACAAGGGTGAAGCCTTTAGATTTCTTACAAAACCCTGTTTCGGATTTGCCCTGCAAAATGAAATTGACGCCGGCGTTGAACTCTACCGCCTGCGTGTGAGCGAAAAAGAACTGCTGGAGAAAACCCTGGCAGGCAGTATCGGCATATTAACGGAAATGCTTGCAATCGTGAATCCACAGGCTTTCGGACGTACTCAATCCATTAAAAAAATTGTTGTACAACTCGCTGATACATTGGACCTGCAAAAAAAATGGCAATATAAGATAGCGGCGATGTTATCCATGATTGGATTTATCACAGTGCCGCAGGACACACTGGAGAAGTTTTACAACGGTGAAGAGTTATCACGGGAAGAGGATAAAATAATCGAAGAGCACAGCAAAATAGCGGTCCGGTTGGTCTCGAAAATTCCACGCTTGAACGGTATCGCAAAAAT
>JAADGM010000012.1 GCA_013152375.1 FCB group bacterium
GACGAGCCGACATCGAGGTGCCAAACCTCCCCGTCGATGTGAGCTCTTGGGGGAGATCAGCCTGTTATCCCCGGAGTACCTTTTATCCGTTGAGCGATGGCCCTTCCACTCGGAACCACCGGATCACTAACTCCTGCTTTCGCACCTGCTTGTCTCGTCAGACTCGCAGTCAAGCTCCCTTATGCGTTTGCACTCTACGCACGATTACCGACCGTGCTGAGGGAACCTTTGAGCTCCTCCGTTACATTTTTGGAGGAGACCGCCCCAGTCAAACTACCCACCAGACACTGTCCTGAATCCGGATAACGGATCACAGTTAGACTTCCGATAATACAAGGGTGGTATTTCAAGGTTAACTCCACCCCGACTGGCGTCGAGGCTTCGCAGTTTCCCACCTATCCTACACATGTAGGACCAAAAGCCAATATCAAGCTGTAGTAAAGGTTCACGGGGTCTTTCCGTCCTTCTACGGGTAGCCGGCATCTTCACCGACATTACAATTTCGCTGAGTTTCTGGTCGAGACAGTGGGGAAGTCGTTGCACCATTCGTGCAGGTCGGAACTTACCCGACAAGGAATTTCGCTACCTTAGGACCGTTATAGTTACGGCCGCCGTTTACCGGGGCAGTTTGGAGCTTCTCCCGGATAAATCCGGGATGACCCTTCCCCTTAACCTTCCGGCACCGGGCAGGTGTCAGTCCATATATGTCCACTTACGTGTTAGCATAGACCTATGTTTTTAGTAAACAGTCGCTACCCCCGTTTCTCTGCGACCCGGCGGATGCCGGGCACTCCTTATCCCGAAGTTACGGAGTCAATTTGCCGAGTTCCTTAACCAGAATTCTCTCAAGCACCTTAGGATACTCTCCTCACCTACCTGTGTCGGTTTGCGGTACGGTCACCTTAGCATACGCCGGATTTTTTCTAGCCACCACTTACTTGTATTAAACAAATCAATAAGCCTAATACATCTGGGTGATGGAATTTCCGGTTTAAGGATCGGTGGCTCAGGAATATTTTAATTGACCTGATTCCCATCGACTACGCCTTTCGGCCTCGCCTTAGGGGCCGGCTAACCCTGATCCGATTTACGTTGATCAGGAAACCTTAGGTTTTCGGTGAACACGAATTTCACGTGTTTTATCGCGTACTCATGCCAGCATCCTCATTTCCATTTCCTCCAGCTGCCCTCGCGGGTCAACCTTCGCCGGTTGATGGAACGCTTCCCTACCTCCTGATCAAAAGATCAGGACCAAAGCTTCGGTATCATGCTTGAGTCCCGGCGATTATCGGCGCAGATTACCTTGACTAGTGAGCTATTACGCTTTCTTTAAAGGATGGCTGCTTCTAAGCCAACCTCCTAGCTGTCTCTGCTAATCAACATCCTTTCTCACTTAGCATGAATTTGGGGACCTTAGCTGTTGGTCTGGGTTGTTTCCCTTTTGGCAATGAATCTTATCACACACTGCCTGACTGCCGTGTAACATGTCTATGGCATTCGGAGTTTGATTGGGGTTGGTAGGCGGGTATGCCCCCTAGCCCATTCAGTGCTCTACCTCCATGACACTATGGCACGACGCTATCCCTAAAGATATTTCGGGAAGAACGAGATATCACCAGGTTTGATTGGCCTTTCACCCCTTACCACAGTTCATCCACCCGGTTTTCAACCCAGGTTGGTTCGGTCCTCCACCTCGTTTTACCAAGGCTTCAACCTGACCATGGTAAGATCACCTGGCTTCGCGTCTACCGCATATTACTAATCGCCCTATTCAGACTTGGTTTCCCTACGGCTCCGGCTTTTTAGCCTTAACCTTGCAACATACGAGTAACTTGCTGGCTCATTATGCAAAAGGCACGCCGTCATCCGGCAAATGCCGAACTCCGACCGCTTGTAGGCACACGGTTTCAGGTTCTATTTCACTCCCCATCAGGGGTACTTTTCACCTTTCCCTCACGGTACTGTTACACTATCGGTCATATGAGAGTATTTAGCCTTTCCAGGTGGTCCTGGTAGATTCAAACGGAATTCCTCGTGGTCCGTCCTACTTGGGTGGGATACAAGCAAGTTCTCTGGTTTTCGGTTACGGGGCTATCACCCTCTATGGCGGAACCTTTCCTGATTCCTTCACCTAACCATCGAATTTTTGACTTGCCGGAGAGACTGCAATCTCTCCAAGCATCCTCCCGCAACCCCGGCGTAACTAAACTTGCAGGTATGACATTACACCGGTTTGGGCTGTTCCCCGTTCGCTCGCCGCTACTTAGGGAATCACTATTGTTTTCTTTTCCTGAGGGTACTGAGATGTTTCACTTCCCCCCGTTCTCTCTTACCACCCTATTTTATTCAGGTGGCAGTTCCCGGACATTACTCCGGGAGGGTTCTCCCATTCGGAAATCCTCGGATTTACAGTTGTTTGCACCTTCCCGAGGCTTATCGCAGCTTACCACGTCCTTCATCGTCTTCATATGCCGAGGCATCCCCCGTGCGCCCTTAACATCTTGAGCAAAGCTTTTTTATTTATCAGATAGATAAATTTGAGTATCAATCTTACAACAATTCTCACAATTTTAAAGATCTCGTCTTTGCAGACGGTAGTAAGGCATCCTCTTGACAACCAGTCATTTGATACCTTCACTATTTGTGGAGCTGACAGGAATCGAACCTGCGACCCCCTGAATGCAAATCAGGTGCTCTCCCAACTGAGCTACAGCCCCTAAAAGCCGTAGCTTTGCTGAACAGCCGAGCTCTTGATTTGTTGTGGGTCTGGGAAGACTCGAACTTCCGACCCCCGCCTTATCAGAGCGGTGCTCTAACCAACTGAGCTACAGGCCCATAACGGTCAAGCCCTGAAGACTTAACAGAGAGAGTGTGTGAGTCGCCGGTAACTTAAGTTCGACCTTCTCCGTCACTCAGGCAGATGCCTGATACGGATACTCCCTAGAAAGGAGGTAATCCAGCCGCACCTTCCGGTACGGCTACCTTGTTACGACTTCGCCCCAGTCACCGATCTTACCTTAGACAGCTCCTTCCCGAGGGTTAGGACACTGGCTTCGGGTACTACCGACTTCCATGGCGTGACGGGCGGTGTGTACAAGACCCGGGAACGTATTCACCGCGGCATGCTGATCCGCGATTACTAGCGATTCCGACTTCATGCAGTCGAGTTGCAGACTGCAATCTGAACTTGGGGAAGTTTTTTGAGATTGGCTCCACCTCGCGGTATTGCGACCCATTGTACTTCCCATTGTATCACGTGTGTAGCCCTGGACATAAGGGACATACTGACTTGACATCAACCCCACCTTCCTACCGGTTATCCCGGGCAGTCCCTCTAGAGTCCCCATCATTACATGCTGGCAACTAGAGGCAGGGGTTGCGCTCGTTAACGGACTTAACCGAACATCTCACGACACGAGCTGACGACAGCCATGCATCACCTGTGACAATGTTTACAAGCAAGCTTGTAAAAGACTCTGCTTTCACAGAGCTGTCATTGACATGTCAAGTCCAGGTAAGGTTCTTCGCGTTGCATCGAATTAAACCACATGATCCACCGCTTGTGCGGGTCCCCGTCAATTCCTTTGAGTTTCAACCTTGCGGTCGTAGTCCCCAGGCGGAGTACTTAACGCGTTAGCTCCGACAGTGAAGGGGTCGAATCCTCCACCACCAAGTACTCATCGTTTACGGCGTGGACTACCAGGGTCTCTAATCCTGTTTGCTCCCCACGCTTTCGCTCCTCAGCGTCAGTTTGGATCCAGCAAGCTGCCTTCGCCTTTGGTGTTCCTCCTGATATCTACGCATTTCACCGCTACACCAGGAATTCCGCTTGCCTCTATCCCACTCAAGACCAACAGTATCAGCACCAGTTCTCCGATTAAGTCGAAGGATTTCAGCACTGACTGATTGGCCAGCCTACGAGCTCTTTACGCCCAATGAATCCGGACAACGCTTGCCCCCCTCGTATTACCGCGGCTGCTGGCACGAAGTTAGCCGGGGCTTTCTTATAGGGTACCGTCAGGATAACACTTTGTTAGAATATTATCGTTTCTTCCCCTATGACAGATCTTTACACTCCGCAAAGCTTCTTCGATCACGCGGCGTTACTGCGTCAGGCTTTCGCCCATTGCGCAAAATTCCCCACTGCTGCCTCCCGTAGGAGTCTGGGCCGTATCTCAGTCCCAGTGTGGCTGATCATCCTCTCAGACCAGCTACTGATCGTCGCCATGGTAAGCCGTTATCTCACCATCTAGCTAATCAGACGCAGGCCCATCTGACAGTACGAGCCGAAGCCCCCTTTGATCATGACTCCAGAGAATCATGATGTTATTTGGTATTAGCATCCGTTTCCAGACGTTATCCCAATCTGCCAGGCAGGTTGCCTACGCGTCACTCACCCGTTCGCCAGTTTACTCACTTCCCGAAGGAAATTTTCTCCTTAGACTTGCATGTGTTAAGCACGCCGCCAGCGTTTGTCCTGAGCCAGGATCAAACTCTCCATTGTATGATATTTCAAGTTTGATTTTGTCTAAATCTAATTTGGACTACTTAAACTACTTTTGACTCACTCACTCTCGCAATTTCAAAAATTTTGTAGAGGCAAAATATCGTTTCCCCCACAGCCCTGTAAATTATAGCTATTTCAAATCTGAGGACAACACTTATTTTTTAAAAATGAAAATAATTTTTCCATATTTTGCCTGACATGTCTCAAACTTTTCACCAACTCCTCAAGGCGTAAAAAAAGGGGCTCATCAGAGCCCCTTAAAGAATTGGCTGAACTTATTTGCCTATTTCTGCAATACCATTTTTTTAGTTTCGATAAAATTCCCCGAAACCATTTTATAATAGTATATGCCGGAAGCAACAGCACTGCCTGCGTCATTCGTTCCATTCCAGACCACAGAGTAATTGTTACCTGGCATCTGATACTCAGAGACCAGTGTTTTTACTTCCTTCCCCAGCAAATTATAAATTGTAATCTGCACCGGACCGGCATTCTCAACTGAATATGTAATCGTCGTTACCGGATTGAAGGGATTGGGGAAATTGTTTGACAGGGAATAGGTCACAGGCGTGATCTCATCATTGTCAAGAAACGGACTCCCGACTTCATAGCTCAGGGCCCCACCACCTATACCGGCAAAATTCGTCACGTCAAGATCAACATAACCTTCAACATCATTTATATTCCAGCTCAGTGTTACCAAAGTGCCCGATCCAGCCGGAATTGTCGCACCCGTCAGGGAAAATCCCAGAATAAGCCCACTATCATTGGTCGATACCATAAAACCGGCATCTGCCGCCGACCCTATGGACATATCGGTGAACCCTGATGCGGCAAACTGATCGTCTGCTACAATATTGAACTGAAATCCGGCGACATCAACTGTATTCTCCATCATCACCGCCACCGTGTTTACATCTGCCTGCTCGATACTTACAGTGACATCGGCAGCAAGCAGAAGACCGCCCGTCAGGCAAAGTGCTATGATCAATTTTTTCATTTTATTCCCTTCGTAATAATTCTTTTTGCAACTAATTGAAGATAAACCTGGGGTGAATTTATATCGCCCCAGGTTTACAATTCAATAAAATTATCTCAGCAAAGTGATTTTATTTGTAACAACCTCATTTTGCAGTTTCAGCTGTACAAGATACACTCCTGAGGAGACTGCCTGACCCGAATCATCTGTTCCGTTCCAAACTGTACTGTAGGCTCCTGCTGCACTATTCCCCTGAATAAGTGTTGCAACCTTCTCACCGATGAGATTGTAGATCGCGAGTTCAACAGGACCCTCCTTCGTAATTGTGTAATTAATGGAGGTCTCCGGGTTAAACGGATTGGGATAGTTCGATAACAGCGCAAATTCATCAGCCATCGCAATATTCAGGTAGGATGAACCGGAGGCGGCCTTTACCTCAGTGATCTCGAACTGATCATCTGAAGTGAATACATCGGATCCGTTAAGTCCAACTACTATCAGCTTGGTCGTATTCCCATCCGTGTTATAGTCTGCTGCCAGTGCATTTTCCGTCAATTGGAGTGAGAAATCAGGTCCATGTCGAAGCGTCATCTCCACTGCACCGACAAAACCATTCGCAATCAAACTAACCGAATTATCGGTCCTAATTACGGAAGCTTCAGTCGCATCTGCGGCTTTGGCATTGCCGAGAATCATGTTAACGATGCTGACAATGTCCAGAATATCGATAGCGCCGTCACCGTTGAAGTCACCTGCGCATTCAGCCGTCAGAGGTGTATCCAGAAGGATGTAATTCAGGATCGAAACAATATCCAGGATATCTACGGCTCCATCATCATTTACATCTCCCATGTCGGGACATTCTATGCCGCATTCTGTCATATCTTCGGTAGTCAATTCAATTGAACCCACATAGAGTCGGTTTTTATGATTTTGAGCACTCAGGGAACCATCAGTCGTAGAACCATAGCACCAGTCTGGTGATTGGTAAATAACCGGTACCATATCGTTAGTTGCGCCAAAGCCGGCATGAGCATTCACCTCGTCGGGTACAATCTGGGTGGAACCGTCGGGACATATTTCAGAATCTGCGCACTGATAATCTCCGTTCTCATCAACCCAGCAGTCAGGAACGGTCTGAGTTGCATTGTACTGGCACCACCAGGTTTGTCCCATATCCATAGACTTTAACACGAATACTTCCTCATTCCATTCGGGAAACAGGCCGAGGTCGTCGCATTCATCATCCGGAGTACCGCCATTATCTGTTACGACAAAATCTCCGGGGTCGGGACCGGATACAACCACCCACATCACATTTTCATCGTCTTCGCTGAATTGAAGACTGGGGAAAGTACCCTGCCAGTAGGATTCACCATCGGCATTTTCCCAGCGCCACATCTGATCTGTGGGCATCAGGACAGAATAGTTCCAGCCCGTTGCCGTACCGGGGGTTCCGGGATTGGCCAGGTAGTCTTTATCAATCGTCAGATGCAGCCAGGCATTTCCGGGCATTCCGGGATAAACACCGTCTGCTGCACTCATGATCACGCCGACAACAAAATGAGGATTGCCATTGGAATCGACCTTCAAATCAAAATCGTAGGTAAAAAACAAATCGTCAAACACTATCTCATCATAAGGTGGACAACTGTCCGTCCAGCTTGATGGAAACAGACCGTCTGCAACCATCTGATTTAAAACATCATCATCCACAAAATAGTAAGGACTTCCATCCTGACCACCTGACCAGGTTGCACCATAATTGTCCGTCCCTTTAAAGATAAGGGTATGGGCATTTGTATATTGGCTGCTGGGGGGGTCATCCTGGGCACCGGCAAAATATGCCGTTACCGCCACATAACCAATTCCGTCATCATTAATATCAACAATGGCCTGGGAGGTATAACTGCCGGAGGCATCACCACCCACAAGATCTTCCACTTCATTGATGACTTTAATTTCATCACCAAAGATAATATAGCCGTCGTCATAAGCTTCTGAATGGAAAAGCCAGATATCATTCCGGGTCCAGTCATCCATGGCAATATTGAAGACATGCATATCGTTAGCAGCATCATAGTTATGCTCAGGGGACAACACCCACAGGTCTTTGTAGTTACCCCACAGGGCATCTACATCATAGGCCTCAGAGAACGAACCGCCGTCCCAGCCGAATTCATCATAGGCATAGTATGGCCGGCCGCCGTAACCGACGCCCTCTCCCGTATATTCATTCCAGAATACATAGGGATAATCAGGCGTCCCCAAAGCACTGGGGTATCTGCCAATCCCCATTCCGGGGTTGAGGTTCGTATAAGTTGTCCAGCTGGCCCCATCAGGTGAATAGGCGGCTCCAATCTGTCCACTGGTTCCGTTAGCTCCTGCCCATTGGCGATAACCCATGATCCAGCCTTCAGCTGTTTTTGACAAGGGTTTAGTGGGACTCACAATCAGTCCATAGCCATTTTTAGAGGAATCAACCAAAGTGACCGACATCGCATTTCGTGAATTCGGCATTAAAATAGGACCGGCCTCGCCGTGATTCAGGTTCATGTCACCAGCCGGCTCAACCTGCGGATGAAATGCAGCACTCACTTTACGCGGGGCTAATTTCGGACCGCTCAGGACTAATCCTAAACTGGCAATCGTAATAAATAAGAGTTTAAATCCCTTCATATTTTACTCTGCTCCTTTGTTTGTTTTTCTTTACGTTTGTGATTTTCAAACTTACACTTGAAAATGCAATTATCTGTCGGTAGTTCTGACAGCTTCCAAAATAATCTTATGCTCCGTCAATAATGGTATTCACCATCGTAACAATATCAAGTATGTCAACAATCCCATCTTGAGTTATGTCTGCAAGCAGGGCTTCGCATTCAGTAACCTCATCGGTACCATTCATAACGATGAATACCGTTCTGACAACATCGAGGATATCAATCAGACCGTCACAATTTACATCACCGGTCATACAATCCCCGCAGCCTCCGCCTTCGAGATCACCATAATACCCCGTGCGTTTGCTGTTGCCCCGGTGTGTGTACCAGTAATCTGCTGTTGTTCCCTGTGCTTTGTAATCGATATCCACAAGGCTTGAGACCGAGCCCACCAAAACCTCCAGGTCGCCGTCACCATCGGTATCAGCAATTGTGGGTGTACCGTTTAAAGCCGGTAAAGCGGTTATGGGAAAGAAGGTCACAGGTGTGCCGGACAAGGTCAGTCCCAGAAGCTGGCCCGATCCGGTGCCGATAATAATTTCGGGAAATCCATCGCCGTCCAGATCCGAAAATACCGGTGAAGATTTCACAGAAATACCGGTATCTACCGGCCATCCCGGTAAAATGTTACCCGCTGTATCTATGCCATAGACAAAGCCGTCATTGGACCCCCAAAAGATGTAATTATCAGTTCCTGAGGTCATGAAACCGGGAGATGTAATAATATCATCACCCGTATCAATCTCAAACCGCAGACTTCCATCGCCGTTAATAGCATAGAGTTTATCATCATTGCTGCCGGCGAAGATGACTTTCTGACCGTCCATTTCCATTATGGAAGGTGCAGATTTAAACTTGTTCTCCGCTGTAAACGGAAATCCCGGCGCTACCGTCCCGTCGTCATAAATCAGCCACACATGATGTGACTCAGTTGCGCAGACGATATCTGACTTACCATTATTATTGAAATCTGCAAGGGCCACACCTCTTAGCACTTTCTCACCCAGGTCGTAGGGGAACCCCGCAGCGTCAGACCCGTCGGGATTAATCACAAAAAGTTTACCGGTCGTTTTATAACCACCAACCACAATCTCAAGATCTTCGTCGTCGTCAAGGTTTCCGATTGCCGGCGATCCCATCAAATACTGGCCGGCATTGTAGTCAACCTGCATACTACCGTCTGCCGGGTCCAGAATATATAAGTGTTTACTCTTGGAGGTGGTCACAATTTCAATATTCCCGTCATTATCGATATCAGCCGCAGCGGGTGAGCCCCAGATCTGGTTTCCGGTATCAAAGGGGAATAACCCATCTTCAACCAATTCCCCCGCGGAATTCACACAGTATAAATAGCCGCTGTAATCCCCAAAAATAATCTCTTTCTGAGAATCTCCCATTACATCCATGACCAACGGGGCTGTCTCTACGTTGTTCAGGTCCTCGTAGAGTGAATCAATCGGCCAACCCTGCTGATTTAATGTAACCTCGATAGTAAAGGGGATTGCTGCCTGATAATCATATCCGGGGACACTTTCCGCTGTAGCTTCAAGTATAAATTCAACTTCCCCAAGTTCAATACTGTTAGAGAGTTCAAAAGCAAAGGTATCGCCGATATTAATCCCGATACCACCTTCGTTGATTGTGCCATAGTCTGCAGTAGAATCAGTAATTGTAACACCCGGGTTCGTACTTGTCAGGATAACTGCTACATTATTGGCATTCTGCCAGCCATCCAGATTCCCCAGAGTGACACGCAATTCTGCCGATTCTCCGGGGTTAAGGTTGTCGTCTCCATCCCCGTTGCTGATGGTAACCGAATGATTGTAATAGTAGAGCCCAGGATAAACCAATGCTCCTATGGCCGTAAACGCATCGACCATACCGGTCCCCAGTTGCCCTTGAAGATATTCGTCGGGATTCACCTCATAAATAAAAGGGTCGGCCGATTCAATGATCCGGTCCACTAACTGCTGATTGCTCCAGTCAGGGTAAAATGAATAGAGCAGTCCGATACAGCTGGCGGCGTTAGGGCTTGCCATTGAAGAACCGTTCCACGATTCGTAGCCTCCGTCAATGATGGTACTATAGATACCCTCACCCGGCGCTGACAGATCAACCGTTTCATGATAAGTCGCCCAGTGGCCCCAGCTTCCGCTGCATCCGATGGCTGCCACAGAAATGACGTTTGAGTAGCTTGAAGGATAATGTGATGCATGTTCTTCTCCCCCCAGATCATTTCCGTTACCGGCGGCCGCAACGATGACGGCATCGTAGTTATTAAAGGCATTGTTGATCACCGTCTGTTCATAACTGTTGTAACCGCCTCCGCCCCAGCTGCAGTTAATGATCACATGAGTACCTTTATCATGACCGAGTTTTGCCGCGTAGGTGATTCCGGAAAAACCGTCATTGACATAGGGCTCGCCCGTTTGACTCTCACGGGAACATTTTACGCTTAAAATGCTGCCGTTGTACATCGTGGAGGCCATTCCAAGGTCATTATCCGTGGAGGCAGAGAGGATGCCCGCTACGTGGGTACCATGGGCCCAGGTACTGTTATTGGGTACGCCCGCCTTCGGCATCGGGTTGTTGTCGTCAGTTCCGGACCACCCGGACAGGTCCCACCCGATGAGATCATCTATAAAAGAATTGGAATTATTGTCCCAATTGTCATCATCGATTCCATTGATGAAGGGGGATGAAGATGCTACAGCATCCTCCAGATTGATCTCGCCGTCAAGATTTGCATCTATATTACTCTCAACCAGGAAAGCCACCACTTCGTCGGCATCAACATAACCGTCATTGTCCGTATCGACTTCATCGAAAATCGCCCCGGGAACCTCATCCTGATTGATCCAGATACTGCTCTGCAGATCCGGGTGAGTATAATCAACGGCCGTATCCACAGAGGCCAACAAAACCTCACGGTCGCCCGGAAATACACCTCCCGCAATATCCCACAGGTCCCAGGCCTGAGTTGCTTTCACGGCGGATAAACTACATTGCTGAAGGTAGCCCGGATCATTCGGCTGATGTGTCGCCTTTCGGTAATAGTCATATTCAGCAGAATATACGGAGGACAGCTGAGTGATACCCTCTTTGATATCCGATAGGGCATTTCGAAATCCGTCTGCCAGATAGGCCCGGTAAACCCGGTTCAAATAAATATCGCCATCCCGGTCTGCATCGGTTGCAAAAGGGATCCAGGACTCAATATTGACAATGCCGTTTTCAGCAAAAAAAGTATTGAGCTCGGCGTTATCAACCAGCACGCCGTCAGCAGTTCTGCTGATCTCCAGGGGCTGCACAGCCGGTTTCAGACAAAACAGGAATTCACCGGGAATTATCTCAGTCGCAAAGATTGTTGAGGTCAGGAAAAGGAACAGCAGGCTGGTGTGTTTTAACATAATCTTACTTATCATTCATGCGTTAGTTGACTGCACCACCCTTCAGACAGTTGCAACTGTCTGAAGGGTGGTGTGCGTATTGTTTACAAACAGGAATATCAGGAACCCATGATGATATTCACGATATTAACGATATCCAGAACGTCAATAACTCCGTCTTCATTAATATCGGCAGCGCAGGCTTCGTCGTCAGTGGGAGTTTCACTTCCCATAATGAAGTTTACAACTCTCACGATATCGAGCACGTCCAGAACGCCATCTGCGTTCACGTCACCCAGGGTACATCCCTGAACTTCGCCACCGTCTAACAGCGGCCTGACCATCAGATTGCCGTCAAAGCCGAGATCCGATAAAAGCTGCCAGTCACCGTTTCCGCCCTGTCTCCAGTAGCCCATACCGTTGGAACCGGTATCAAATCCAAAATCCTGAGTGGAGGAAAATTCTTTCACACCCAGCCAGAAATCACCGGTCAGCTGAATGCCTTCAGCGCTGACATCATAAGAATTCCAGCCTTCAACACCGCCTACGATGATATGATGCCAGAGCTCTGCTCCGGGCAGGCCGGCATCATCATTCCAGAGGTAAAAATAGAACGCACCGCCGTCGCCCTGCTGGTACCATTTTAATCTCACGAGATCATCATCCACGCCAACTGCCGTGAATTTTACAGCCATATAATTCCCGGAACCCATGGAGATCCCCAGCTCGGAAGTTCCATCGTCAAGGGCGATTTCATAAATCGTGCTGGATTGAGGTGTCAATTCAATGACAGCAGAGGGATCACTCTCATCGCCGGATGGGAAAGTCGCACTGACCGCATATTCGTAAGTAATATTATTTTCAACGGTAAAATCTGAATATGATGCAGCACTGAACCCCGAAGCAAGAGGTTCTCCGTCCCGGTAAACATTGTAAGTTACATCGGCTCCCAGGGTGGTAATATTAGCCCGGATCCCCCATTCACCATCGTTCAGTGATCCGCCTGAGCCTTCAGCAACAGACTGCCATGTATCCCAGTTGCCGCCCAGCATAACCATGGAATGCCCCATAGGATTGGACTCATCCAGTCCGGCAGCGACTTCATTGGTGAAGGTGACGGCGATGATGTAGCCGGACCCCATGTCCCAGCCCAGTGTCAGGTCATTCCAATCAGCGTCCAGAGTGACATCGGTCTGATAGGTCGGCGTCAGATTATAAAAAGCACCAACTTGTTCAAAGGCAGCCACGGTGACATCAACCGGGAAACCATTGGCGTTGAAAACGGAGACGGTGTTGATCGTGGATGACCCAACTATATCGAATCTTTCACCGGCCCAGGCTTCGCCTGCATCCGTTAACGTAATTAACTGGGTTACCTGGTCACTGTCATAAATATAATCATCTGTTCCGGCATAATTCATATCATCCCACCAGAGATTGCATTGTGAATCCAGAGCCTCACCTGCAAGCCCGGTTGGTGCGGGAGGAGCGCCCAGTTCTTTGTAGATCTTGAAATCATCAATGAAAAGACCGTCACCGCTGCCGCCGTCGTCGTTCCCGTCGTAAACCATCATAAATTTGAACTGAATATTTTTCCCTGCCATATCGCTTATGTCGAGAAATACATTTCCATTGTAGGGATAACCCGGCAGGTATTCTTCCCAGCCATTTGCACCGGGACGGGGGCCTGCGGGGTCACCGTAATCATAAAATTGTTCGATCCAGGCCAGTCCGGCAGCGATCATGGGGTCGTCCCCACCATCAGCATTCGCAGCAAAGATCTGGTCGCCCATAATATTTTCAATGGTGATATCATCCACAAAGAATCCCACCAGAGAAGCATCGTCGATGGTTGAATAAGCAGGATCTGAACCAAAGGCAAAACGGATGATCACTTCTTCACCGGAGTATGCCGAGAGATCGAAGGTCACATTGTGCCAGTCCTGCTGTCCGCCCCAACCGGGAGTATATTCGGGTTCACCGTTGAAAAACCAGCCGTAACCGCTGGTAAAATCATAGGGATCATCCCCGTTCAGAAAATCCCAGGTTGTGCCGCCATCGGTTGAAATACGGACATTCGCTGCATCCCAGCCATCGATATAGGCTCCGGCAATACCGCAATCTCCGCCACAGGGATCTTCGATACCCCATTTCAGCTGAGCTGAAAGTTCATAGCCGATACCAGGGACTGTGATTGGCGGCGTATCCAGAAATTGGAGCCAACCGTCGCTGTACCCCTGAAGAGATTCGTCGCCGCACCAGTAAGACATCCCAGCAAAGGCGTTGAAATTGGTAGCATGCCAGGCCAGGGCATCAACATCGGCAAGGGACACCCGATAAAGGTCTTCAAGAGAATTGTCACCGTCGCCGTCAAAGTCAGGAGTATCGATAAACAGGGAAAATCCAAACCTCATGACTTCACCGTCACCGAGTTCAGGCAAAGCATAAACCGGAGAGTACAGATTCCAGCTTCCCTCGTCAGCACCCCCCGGGTTGTTTACGGCATTAAAACTATGTGTGGGGCTCATGGACTGTTCTTCCGTCAGTATCCAGGGACCTTCCGTCTGCCAGCCGCTCACATCACCCTCAAAATCGTCTTCGTATAAGATGACATCCGTCCTGTCGGATTGCTGAACCGCAGGATTGTGTATAACGGTAATATTGTTCTGGCCTGCGTTAATTTGAGACGCATTTTTGTTTGCAGCCGTATTCAGCTCCCTTGCAAACGAAAATGCCATAAACAGCACCAAAATTATTATAACTTTACGAATCATTTTTATTCTCCTTTATTAATTTTATTGAAGGCACCTTTTGCATTCAATATTATTATCATTCTAATGAAGCAATCATCAAATACTTGTAACAGAGTGTTAAAAACCGAGGATCAAACTGAATTGATGTGTCTCGTTCAGGATACCGTAATTTACATAAGCATAGTCAACTTCCACATTAAAACCTCTGGATTTTAACCGCGCCCCGGCACCCAGGCTTAATCCTGCAGTGTCATGCGACAGATGGGTGCCCATCCGCAAGAAGGCCATTTCCCGCCAGGCATATTCCAAACCCATATTTTCAGTTACCGTATAGTCAAGTGGGCTGGACCCGTCCAGAGCAAAAGTAAGCCGATGATTTTCGTCAACCCTGAAGACACTTTCAGGACCGATGATGTCATTTTTTATACCCAATCGGAATACCAGCGGCAGTGGAAATTTCTCGGTCGGTTTCAGCAATGTTTGATCCGGATTATCCGTTGGATCTACCGGTTGCTGCAGCCCCTCGCCGTGGAACTGGACTTCCGGTCCAAAATTGCTTACGGACATACCGAGGATCATACCGTAGATCCCCGTATTAAAATTTGAGCCGATATCCACGGCAACAGATTGCATGCTGGTGGTATAGATCCTCTCGCGGATGTATTTTATTGAAACACCGATTTTCAACCTGTCTGTCATGACCCTCGCATAGGTAACCCTGAGCGATAATGCCATGACATTGAACTCCTCACCCGTGCCATCAGGATACCAGGCCGTAGTGACCGGCATTTTACCGGAGTCCAGATAAAACAGATGCACACCGAGGTAATCTATGTTGGAAAGTTGAGTACCATAGGCAAGCACATTGTAAGATACACCTGCGAGATAGCTTGTCTTGGAGTAATATAATTCGGAACCTTTTATGAACCCTACACCGGCAGGGTTATAAGGGATGGCTCCCACACCCGTGCCAGCGGCCACATAGGCGCCCCCCATCCCGATTGCCCGGGCATCATTTTCCAGTTTCAGCCAATTCCCGGCGGCGGTTGCAACTTTTGTGACTTCCTCGGGTATCGTACTCTGAGCACATACGAAACCTGCAACCGTAACAGTAATTAATATGAGATGCTTTATTTTCATAAAATCTTTATTCTCCTAACGGACAACTGCAAACTTGCCCACATGTTTTTTCCCATCAGCCTCTACCGTGTACAAATACAGACCCGGTGCAATTTCCTGATTGTTCACGGTTCGCATATTCCACCATTCATTACTATCGTACTCATCATCGTGGGTGAATGAATTGACCTTTTCACCGGTTATGGTAAAGATGGTAATCTTACAACGCTGGGGCAAATGGGTGAACCGGAGCCTTCTTTCGAACTCTGTCTCATTAAAATCAGAATAGGCCAGATACGGGTTCGGAACCACGCTCACCATTTCCAATTCACTCTGTGTGACCGTATGGCTTTTCCCGAGTGAAGACAAGTCTGCAACCCAGGTATCTCCGTCAACATACCAGCGGGCGGGCTTGATGACAATAGAATCACCGTCTTCCCAGGGATACCAGATCTGCCAGGGGTTATCATTTACATCATCTCCGTTGTCATCGATCCATTCCACAGGATCAATTCCAGCCGGGATATTATCGGACGCAATCCACAGCATACCTTCCTGTTCAACCGGCGTATCCTTGGCATAGGGGATGTTATCAACCCACGCAGACACTTCCGGAATTTGAAAATTAATTTTTAAATTAAAAATATGATCTGCATGAGGTTCCGGATTTGAAGCCGTGGACACCGTATCCGCTGCCAATCTCATTTCTTCATTGCGCTCCCAGGTGCAGTCCTTATACCCGGGAATCTGAAGGATATTGGGATAATCACAGCCGTCATCGGACAGAGAGCAGATTCCCTTATCAATATGCACCAGCTTTACATGTTTCCCGGTCGTCAGATTCGTTATTTTGAAAGGCAGCAAGGTTTTGAAATCGGTAGAACATCCTGAAGAGGATACCTTGGCATAGGCTGTATCCAGAACACCGGAACTGAACTCAATTTTGTACTCATAGGGAGGTCTGCTGTTGAACTGCGTCGGACCTTTGTACAGCAGGCTGATATCCAGACGATCTACCAAACTGGAATCAGGGGTGGACGAGAGTTCTTTGACAACCGCCACTTTATCATCGAGATTATTAAAGTCAAAGACTCCATTGTCGAATCTCATTCTGATTCCGTCGAAAAATTCAGACCAGTTATTTTCATAGTCCAGATCATCTTGATACGCCAGAGGGTAGGGATCCATTAAATAGGTCGGCACGTAGATCTGGGCATTGCTGCTGTCAGCCCCGGGCATATCCATTTTAGCGGCAATTTCTTCTTCGGTAAGAGAATTTATGTCATAGGTCTCGACATTCACCGGATTCTGGTCATTCAGATTGTCGATCTCGTAGATCATGAGCGCAGGATTTTCAGTTTTATACCCCTCATAGGCGTTAGAGGCCGGGTCTGCCTGAATTTCCATCTTAATCAGAATATCTGTAAGGTCCTCTTCGTTAACAATCGTATAAAACCTGTCGCCATTCCCGATAGTCGTTCCCACCGGTACCAGAAATTCATCCGTGTTTTGAGGGTCTGGGAAAGTTATATTGCTG
>JAADGM010000095.1 GCA_013152375.1 FCB group bacterium
TGTCTGCTGGTCACCGGTGCGGAATGAAAATGCACATAGACCGGATCTACACCTCGTTTTAGCATTTCAAAAGCGGCAACGGGAGAGTCGATGCCGGATGAAAGAAGTACCAGCGCTTTCTCACTGACCCCGACGGGCAGTCCGCCATAGCCCTTGATTTTATCGGCTCCGATGTAGGCATAGTCCTTGACAACTTCTATCTTTACGTCCAGATCGGCGCCCTTTAACCTGACTGGTTTTCCGCAGAGTTCCTGCAAATGAGCTCCTACTTCCACATTCAGGGTGCCGGAGGATAAGGGAAAATTTTTATATTGACGGCGGGCGCTCACCCTAAAGGTCTCGAAAGGACGGTTCTCTATCAGTGCTGCAGCGGTATTCTTGATTTCCTCCAGTTCAGCCGGGACCTGGATCATCAGAGTGGCGTTCATCAGCCCCAGCACATTTTTCAGCCTGTGGGCATACTCGGGCCATTCTTCAGGTTCAATATCGAGGACAAAAACACGCGCACTATTGGCGGAAATCTTGCCGTGGACTAAACCCTCCAGCTGATTTTTGATATTTCTGGCGAAAATAGTTTCAAACCATTTACGGTTTCCCCCCTTAATGGCAATCTCGTGATAGTGTATGAGGATGCAGGTTTTTCCCATTTCAGTCATGGGTTTTCATCCGGCGGTGTGGGGAAGTGGTTCGGGTGACAGGTAAATGAATTCTGTATGACGGATCCGTTCTTCCGCAGCAGAGTATCAGGATTCATCAGCGGGATGGTGATGTTCAGTACTGATGGAGAAGGCTTCTTCCAGCTTGTCGAGCGGAATTGCCAATTGTTCGCCGTCTTTCATATTTTTCACGAGGGCAACCTGCTTTTCAAGCTCATTATCTCCTAATATGACAGCATAATTTGCGCCACAGCGGTTGGCCTCACGCATCTGGGATTTAAGGCTTCGCCTGAGTGTCTCAACAATCACGCGCAGCCCCTTTTCACGACGCAGGTCATCGGCAATGGAGAGAGAGCGAATGAGGGAGGCATCTCCAAGCGTGACCATATAAATATCCGCAATGGGGTTTTCCTGAAGCGCTTCTTTTTTGGAAAGTGCCAGTAGAAGACGTTCAATACCCGCCGCAAAACCGATTGCAGGGGTCGTTTTTCCACCAAGCTGCTCAACGAGACGATCATACCGGCCTCCGCCGCAAAGCGAATTTTGTGCTCCGAGCACCGGAGATGTTATCTCAAATGTCGTACGGGTATAATAATCCAGTCCTCGCACCATCTTTTTATTCAGCCGGTAGGCGATACCCATACCATCCAGCAGCTCGCACACACGGTCAAAGTGTTCACGGTCTTCAGATGTGATGTGATCAATGATCATCGGAGCATGTTCATCCAGCAGATATTGACAGGATTCGCTTTTGCAGTCAAAAACTCTCAGTGCATTCGTTTTCAGGCGGTTATTGCAGGTATGGCAAAACTTATCAGCATGGGGCGTCAGGGTCTCCCGGAGCACCCTGAGATACTCCGGTCGAATTTCCGGACTCCCGATAGAGTTCAGGTGGAGAGTAATTTCCTCGATACCAAATACACTCCAGATTTTGTAAGCAATCGCGATTACTTCAGCATCCTGCTCGGGGTAGGGTGAACCAAAGGCTTCTATCCCGAACTGATGAAATTGACGCTGACGGCCTTTCTGCGGACGCTCTCTCCTGAAAAGACTGTCGATGTAATAGAGACGATTGATGGGAGATTTACCGGCCAAATTATGCTGAATGAAAGACCGCACAACGGGTGCGGTCAATTCCGGTTTCAGCGTGAGAGACTCTCCCCCCTGATCAACCCAGGAATACATCTCTTTGGAGACAATGTCCGTTTCTGCCCCAACCCCGCGTGTGAAGAGATTGGTTTGTTCAAAAGCGGGAGTTCTGATCTCTCCATACCCGTGTAATTCCATGAAATCGTGGATGATCTCTTCGATTTCCTGCCACTGTAAAGCTTCGGTCGGTAAGATATCCCGGGTTCCCTTGATACTGCGAATCTGTTCCATTTACTCTTCAATCTCCTGCTGCTCGTTTTCCCAGTTACGAATGATTTCAATGACCTCCCGTGAATCTTTTGACTCAATCATACCCAGTCGGATGTCTGATTTTTTAATCATTGTCCTGAAGAGGCTCAGAAATCGAGTGATCTTAGGAGTCTCTTTTTTGGGGCCAAAGATAAGCAGGATGATGTTACAGGGCAGGCCGTCAGGGGATTCGTAATCGAGTCCGTCTTTTGAGATTCCCAGGATCACGGCCGGTGTTTCAAAATCATCGGAATAAACCTGCGGATAAGCAAGACCCCGGTTCGAGAAGGAGCAATGATATTCGTTTTGGTCAATGACGTTTTGCAATATTTCCGTATCAATTTCAGGAATTTCATGATGCTGAAGCAGGACCCGGGTCAATTCTTGGATGGCATCTTTCCAATTTCTGGAGCTGATATGAACGATATTGTTCTGGTTTAGTGTGTCTAACAATTTCATCAGAGGGGCAAAGTTAATTTTTTATCAGAGCGCTGAGCAATTAAAAAATTATTCTCCGGTACGATTGAATTCTTGTTTCCGAATTGAAGATGTCACAGCTGAACGTAGGCATCCGTGAGCTCGATCAGTTTACTGCGGATGCCGGGCTCGGTCATTGAATGTCCGGAATCCGGAATGATATGGAATTCGGCCTCTGGCCAGGCTCGGTGTAAATCCCAGGCAGAGCGCATGGGGCAGACCACATCATAACGCCCCTGGACGATAGCCCCCGGGATTTGCCGAATTTTGTGAATATTGTCCAGCAGCCAGGTCTCACTATCGAAAAAACCTCTATTGATGAAATAATGACACTCAATACGGGCAAATGCTTCGGCAAAATCACCTTCTTCAAAATGGTGCATCAGTTCCTGGTTTTGGTACAGTTTACTGGTACTGCCCTCCCAGATGGACCAGGCTCTGGCAGCCTCCAGCCGGATATCGGCATTGGTGCTGGTTAACCGTTTGTAATAAGCGCCGATCATGTCACCCCGTTCTTCCGGCGGGATGGGCTTGAGATAAAATTCCCAGGCATCGGGATAAATGTTATGTGCGCCCTCCTGATAGAACCAGGTGAGCTCGGACTTTCTCAACAGAAAAATTCCTCTGAGGATGAGCCCTCTGACCCTTTCCGGATGTAATTCACTGTAGGCCAGTGACAGGGTTGATCCCCAGCTGCCGCCGAAGACCACCCATTTTTCGATTTGCAGATGTTTTCTGATAGTTTCGATGTCCTCAACCAGATCCCAGGTAGTATTCTGGCGCAGCTCGGCAAAGGGCGTGCTCTTTCCACAGCCACGCTGATCAAAAATGATGATCCTCCATTTGGCAGGGTCAAAATACCGGCGATATACGGGCTCAATCCCACCGCCCGGTCCGCCGTGCAAAAAGATGACTGGTTTCCCCCGGGGGTTGCCGGACTCCTCAAAATAGAGGGTATGCAGATCAGACACTTTCAGGTATCCTTCAGTATAGGGTTGGAGCGGTGGATATAATTCTCTCATGGGGTTCCTTATAATTGTTTCAGGTAATTAATACTGCCTTTTTTTATCCACAATATTCAGCAGCCGCTTTCCCGCTTGAAAGCGGGACAGATTTTGGGCGAATTGACGGGCAACCTCTTCCTGGTATTCGGGAAAATTTCCCGAAATATGAGGTGACAGCAGGACATTGGGCAGGTCAAAAAAAGGACTGTCAGCGGGCAGTGGTTCCCTTGTGAATACGTCCAGAGCAGCACCGGCAAGGTGTTTTCCCTGCAGAGCATCAATCAACGCTGATTCATCGACAACGGCTCCCCGTGAAATATTGATCAGGACAGCTGAGGGTTTGATAAGCTGCAGCTCTTTCCGACCCAGCATTCCCCGTGTCGAGGGCGTAAGGGGACAGGTAACAGCGATAAAATCAGACAATTTCAGTAACCGGGATAACCCCTCCTGCCCGGTCAAAATAACCGGATTCAGGGTCTTAAGTTGTTTTACACCCCTGTTTTTAAGGGCGACAATCTCCATATCAAAGGCTCTGGCCTTCCTGGCGAGTTCTTTACCGATGGCGCCGTATCCGATGATCCCCAGCGTTTTACCCCTGAGCTGAACCATTCGTGCCGCGATTTCCCATTGCTTCCATTCCCGGTCTTTTTTGAAATTCTCACAGTCTGAAAATCTTTTTGAAAAATAGAGCATGGCCCCAATGATATACTCTGAAACAGGTCCTTTATGGATGCCTCTGGCATTGGTGATGAGCACATCACTCCTGAGAAGTTCCGGGAATAAACTGTGTTCGATGCCGGCAGCACCGAAATGGATCCACCTCAATCCGGAAGAGGCGAGTTGAAAAATCTCCCTTGAAACCCGGTAACATACCAGAACGTCAAGAGTCGGGATCTCCCTTTTTAAAACGGATTCGTCGGCAATCCAGATAAAATCCTCGTTCCGGTACTCCGAAACGTACTTACGGATGACCCCCTGTAATTTATGCTGTTTGGCAGGGTTGCCGGTTAGCTGAAGCCCGATGCGCATCAACCGATATAAGGAATAAGCTTTTTAAAAAGCTGGAATGTCGCTTCCACATCCCTCATGACATATTCATTCACGGCCTCGAGATTACCTGCTTCATAAGCCAGTGCGACACTGTTTCCCTTAACTTCTCCGGCTTTTGGGGAGGGAATGCCAAATGACTGACATACTACGTCCAGACTGACAGCGTTGTAACTGCTCCAGTTTGACAGAAACATCATCAGGTCGATATGATTGTCATAGGTGTAGCGTCTTAAATTTTTAAATCTGCGGTTTGTAATGGAGATCCCATAATGAGCGGCACGAACTATGAGAAAGGGGATATCAAACCCCAGACCATTATAATGAACGAATTTCACTTGACGTGAACGATCGTCATTCACGATCCTGAAGAACTCACTCAGGGTCTCCTCTTCGGTTTCTGCAGAAATGACCAGATCCCTGTTCTGTTCACTCCCGTCTCGGAACCAGCGCAGTCCTATGCAGAGAACCCGGCCGAAAAAGGGGGAAGTAGAGCGGATCAGTGAATCTGCCTCTGCGGGCTCAAGTTCAACCTGCTCCAGCTTACGTGCAACCCGGCGGTGTATCTCCTCTTCCAGGCCCTCAGGGAGATCAGCCCGGGGAATTGTCTCAATGTCTAAAACAAGATATTCCATATAATTTCTACTCCAGGATCAGTATATTTTTGCATTTGAGTTATCCGATCGACGAACGGTTCCGGATTTCACACCTTTTACAAAGATCAATAAAACCGTGACCACCAGTAATGCGATAAGAATTCGGTAACGCCAGGGATACAGCACACGACTTTTGGCGGTCAGGATATAATCCTCATCCATATAATTTTGGAGACTCACCTTCCATATCATCGTATCACCCCGGGTTGTATCCGCATTCGTATCGAGGATTTCGCCAGGCAGTATGACTCTGAACTCGAACTCATCGTCAGCCAGATCATGTGTTATCCGGGCTTCTTCCTCAAGTGAGCCGAAGATTGAATCCAACACCGGATAGTAACGCTTTTCCAGAGGCTGCTTTAAAAGTTCAAGTCCAGCTTGTTTCAGGTCCTCAAGGTTTTCAAGCAGGATCGAATCCGGCAGGTTAATAACGTTTTCATCCAACCATTGCCCCAGTTCTTTCTGCAGGATTGGTTCCCGATTGAAGCCAACATCACT
Organism: FCB group bacterium; assembly: GCA_013152375.1. Taxonomy (GTDB): domain Bacteria; phylum Fidelibacterota; class Marinisomatia; order SCGC-AAA003-L08; family JACNLC01; genus JAADGM01. Next base: position 5,737 of record JAADGM010000095.1, read on the forward strand.
CCTCCGCAAGGTTTCACGGAAAAAATAAACCAGAGTTTCGTGTATCCAGTCAATATCATTGTTGTTCTTCAAAGATTCAGCCAAGGCCGGATACTTATCCGATACGCCCCGTCCCTTGAAAATGGTCTGGTACACATAGGTATTGTTCAGGAGCCAGCGTCTCCGCTGAAGCTTCGTTGGTGTTCTTAGCAGAGCTCCCGGAGCAATGGAGTCACCTTCAAAGTAAGTATCCGGGACAGACTCATTTGCTGCAAACCACTTTGAAGCCGAGTACTCATAGGATTCAGCGTCCTCAACGTCCAGGGTGGTTACAACATGCCAGGTAGAGTCATGCGGAATACAAAAATCCGCATCCAGCAGATCACCTCTGTCTCCCCGGGCGTGATAGTCAATGTCGAAATTCCCGGCTGGATGAACCTGAATAAAGAAAGTATGTTCAACACAGGCCGGAATTAAGAACAACAGGATCACGATGAATATTGGTTTGAGTCTTTGCTGCATGATTCGGTATAATATATTAACACCAACGGACAGGTTAATTTAAGACCCCTGCTTCTTATCCCTTTAGAGAAAATCCTGACCGGCAAGCCAGGGTGCAGGAAGGCAGGTCACCAACTTTTAAAGGGGTGCCGAATGAGATTAGAATTATAATAACGGGGAGCGCCTGTTACCTCCTGGCCGACCCAGCGGGGTTTAATAAATTTTTCGGCTTCGTGCTTGAGTTCGATTTCTGCCAGTATCAGCCCTTCATTTTCACCATGAAAGATATCGACTTCCCAGGTAAATCCCTCGAAGACGACTTTCCTGCGGTGTTTCAGAATGGTGGGCTTAAGACAGAGATTTTCCAGTAATTCTGCGGCGTCTGTGATAGGAATTTCATATTCATACTCCAACCGGGTGGCCCCCACACTGATTCCTTTAACGGTAAGGTAGGCCCGGCTGCCGAGAATCCTCACCCGAACGACCCTTTCCTTTTGATCACTTAGGTATCCCTGATGATAGAGTACCGCCTCTCCGTCGGGCACCTCACTCAGAGATGTGATCAGAAATTTTCTTTCGATTTCCGTGCCCATCTGTTTCTCGGTGCATCAACCGATAAGACGGCGAATACCTTTGATGTAATTAATATTCTCAAACTTATTCAGCCCGAGCTCGCGGACTGTGGAAAGGACCCGTTCCGGGTTGGCATGCTCCACGGCAGCGGAAACGGCTGCATGACCGTCGATCTGTAAATTCGCAATCTCCACAATGACTGTGTTGATGATAAAGCCGTACCGGTATTTATGAACCTCCACGGGCTGCAGCTCTAAGACGGGCTCAACAAGTTCGCTAAAAAATTGTTCTCGTTCGTACTCTTCCCGGAGGTTGTCCGGTGTCGGAAGACCGGCTGCCTGATAGAAGATATCCAGATCACTCTGTCTCAGGGGGAATTCGGCTTTCAGGGTTGGGAACCACTGTTCAAGGCCGGCCTCATTCGTTTTCAACAGGAGTTTGATGTTCAGGAGTCCATCCCTGATTTTGATATTGTTGCCGCTGATTTTCGAAATGAGATATAGTTCGTCGCTTTGTTTAATCCGTGTGCAGGGATGCTGACGAATGGCAGTTTCCGCCTCCCCGAGTTCGGCCGCAAAGGTGCGCCATTCCCATCTGGCGGTAATATCCGTATTTGACTTCGGGATCATCCGGGTCGTTCTCTCAGCCTGAAGTTTCCCGCTGATGACGAGGTGTGCCAGCCACTTTATCTCGATCCTGGCAGAGAATCGGGCCTGCGTTCGGTTCCCATGATCAGATTCACCACAGCTACAATATCCAGCACATCAATGATGCCGTCCCCGTTGAGATCGCCAGCTTCAGCCTGGTACTCAGTCGGTTCCATATTCCCGAGGATGATATTGATGATGATGATCACATCCTGGACATTGATGATCTCGTCCTCATTCAGATCACCGTAGAGGGGACTGTCATCATACAGCGGATCTAATCCGTCGAAGACTTCCACATCTGTATTATCAGGGTCAAGCCAGTCCCGGAGTCTCGTCGCAGATGTCTCGCCGTAGTCCCACGCTCGGTAGAGTTTACCGTATTGATCCGGTCCATACTGGTTGTCGCAGGAAGATGAACCCGTACTCAGGTCCCCCACGATGCGGTGATCGGCATTGAAGAGTGCTGACCCTGAAGAACCCGGCTCGGTGACACCGTCATCCCAGACCACATTCCATTTGAAATAATTGTAGTGGGTGGCCTGATCGTAGTCGAAAGAGATTTTCTTGATGTCGCCATCGGGGTGATGAATCCCAACCGGCTGCTGCGGCAGGGTAGATTCCCGGGACCATCCGGCATAGTAGGCCTCGTAGCTGTCCGGGATGGGCTCTGAAAGTTCCAGTAAAGCAAAATCAGGACTGCTGTAGATATCCTGGGACGAGGCTCTCAGCACGGAACCGGAGACCGTATGATTGGTCGGTCCGTAATTGCTGTAACATTGAGTAGCCTGGTAATTGAACATGAACACAAACGAGCCCGGTGAGCCGCTGTCTTCTACACAGTGATAGGCCGTGAGCAGGTATTGAGTTGTATCCTGACGGGTGTTATTGATGAGGGTTCCGCTGCAGAGAAAAGGTCCAAGGAAAAGCTTGGCCACGGCACGGATTTCGTTTGCCCAGGGGTCGCCTTCGGGGCAGGCAACATTGTTCTCACACCACCCGCTGCGGGGATAATCGTCATCCCCGAGTACATTTTCAAAAGCGTGAATCACTGATGAAACTGTCAGAACCAGAGGTCCGGAACCGGGCTGTAAATCCACTTCTAGAGTGACCCTGTCTCCGGGAAACGGAGCTGTGGCGAATTCCCCATAGTCCTTGTTGTTTTCACTCGTAAAGGCTCCGGCTGTATTTTCATAAGTATCATTGTAGAGAAACAGTCTGCCGCCCGTGGGCATTCTGAAAGATTGGAATCTTAATCCGAGGGAATAAGCGCCGGGAGAGTAAATCTGCAAACGCCAGATCCGTGACCCATCGGGCAGATCTTCCCAGAGACCGACGGCAGCGGGATCCAGATTGACTTCAATTTCAACCCCATACCGATAGGGTGTGCCGGGTTCAGTCTCTGAAGCTTCCGTCTTGAAGTGAGAGGCATCAGGGGCCGTCAGTTGTATGACAGGCACCCCTTCAGGTGTCAGGACAGCCCTGCTGGCAGGATCACCACCATGACTCAATTGGGCAAATAAAGGTGCAGAAAGTGCAAAGATCAGGAAAGCTAACAAAGGGATATTTTTAACCATAGAAAATCTCCATGTCTTGAATGGTTTTTCTTAACAACAAGCGCAGTAATTTAGCCCGGATCATGGAATATGCAGAGCATTAAAAAAGGCGGATAAAAACCCGCCTTTTTTATTCTTTTATCTAACTGTCTCGCTTTGCAGAGCATGCGTGACGTGTCGAAGATTATTTAAGGTTTTTTACAGCAGTCCTTATCAGCTTTGCTGCCCCAGAAATTCCACCAGCTGCGCTTATGAGCATGGGTTTCGTGATCAGAATCTTTACCCTCATTTAGATGGGCACAGTTTTCAGGGTTATCACATTTTTCACCGGCGGCAAGGTTCGGGCAGGGTGCTTCGGCTTTTTCAAGACCGGCGGCATCCATTTGTGCGGATGCTTCCATGCTCATGGCACCTTTTTTATCGCAGGCTTCTGTTTTTCCCGCTTTACCCTTCTTACAACAACTGGATTTTCCTGCCTGCGCGGTCACTATTGATACGGACAGGATCAAAACAATGAATATGAATAATTTTTTCATGAAGTCCTCTTTTGTTTTATTAATTGATTATCCTAGTCGCAAATCTATTCCATTTCACCTGAACGGGGAAAGTAATTATGGATCAGGAATCGTAAATGGAGTACCCCGGCAACCATCGAACCGGCCCCCCATACCCTGCAGACCCTCGGAATGCAGTGACGATACGGAAGTCCGGTTCGATTTTAGTTCTGCTGCCTGGCAGCTATGATGAGGGTTTAGCAGCACCTTTCAAAAAGGTATTGCTGAAAGTGAGCCCCCATCTGAAACAGTTACCGCTGTGTATTGACGATCATATTGATAAGAGAGATCACATCCAGCACATTAATGATCCCATCCTCGTTCAGATCAGCCGCCAGCGTCTGTGCAGGGTCAGGTTCCTGCAAATTCAGAATGAAATTAACGACTAAAACAACGTCCAGCACATTTATCTCGTTATCGGAATTTACATCGCCAAGTGTATATTCAATGGGAATACTGTCAATTCCATCCAGTGTCAGGATGCCCGTATCATCGGGGTCCAGCCAGTCTTTGAGCCGGTTTGAAGCATTGTTTCCATGATCCCACGACCAGGCAAATTTGCCGTAATAGTCATTAAAATTATAGGAGCAGGAAGCCTGTCCGCCGTGAAGCTGCCCAACAATTCTGTGATTGCTGTCAAAGAGGGGAGAGCCGGAAGAACCGGGTTCTGTGGTGCCGTCGTCCCATTCAGCGATCCGCCAGTGTGAACCGTCATTAAAATTCCAGCCGTCTGAGATTCCGGCATCATAGTCAAAGGAGATTTTTTTGATATCTCCTGAGGGGTGATGGATACAAACGGGTGCCTGAGGAGGAGTATCCAGTGCCGACCAGCCGGAGAAGAAAACATTGTAATCTTCAGGAATAGTTTCGGTCAATTCCAGCAGGGCAAAATCGGAAGCCGAATTAGTTGCCCGGAGGGTTGTACCCTGAACATAATCTGAGACCGAACCGTTTTGATTGTTACAGCCCGGACTCTGATAATTGAACAAGATGATCCAGGTATTGGTATTGCTGGTGAGGCAGTGATTGGCGGTGAGGAAATACTGGGTCAGATCCTGACGGGCGTTGTTGACCAGAGAGCCGGAGCACCATCTGGTTCCGCCGGCCAGCAGGACCATGGCAGCACCGCGAATTTCGTTGGCCCAGGGCTCTCCCACCGGACAGTTGACATTGTTGTTGCAGGAACCCGAGTCTCCATAATTTCGATCACCGAAGCCGAAAATGTCCCGGTAGTCGTGAATGACATTCGAGATGGCAATTTCAGACCCGGTGACACCGGCAGGCTCATAATACTCCAAAGTGATGGTTTCTCCGGGGACGGGTGCAGTGGCAAATTCTCCGTGCTCCTTATTGTTGAAGTCGGTGAAGGCTCCCAGCACATAGGAATAGTCCTCATTGTACAGGAAAAACCGGCCGCCTTCGGGCAGGTGATACCGGTTGTAAATTAGATTTATTGCTATTGCACCGGGGGCTGTGAGGGCAAGTCTCCACAGTCTGCCGCCATCGGGAAGCTCCTGCCACTGGCCTGAATTTTCAAGATCATAACTGACTGCAAAGCTGTAACCGAAGCGGGGCGGTTCGTCTTTAGGGGCAGCCTCGTCTTCAGCGATCAGGGGCTCCACATCTATTTCAGGCAGAACCTCCACCGGTACAGCGGCACGGTCCAGAGCATAGGTTAAACTGGGGGGTGTACCGCCAGCGCTCACTTGTGCTACAATCATAGAGCTGCAAAGCAGGATTGACAGTAATGTTATTTTAACAATATTAGTAAGTTTCAATTTTTATCCTCCTATGATAAGATTCAGTATTAATATGATGTCAACAATATTTATGATGCCATCATTGTTGAAATCCGCAGCAGCAGCCTGTTGCGGTGTTGGTGTTTGAGTTCCGGTAATGAAACCGACAATGAGCATGATATCGAGAATGTCAATAACATCATCCTGATTGATATCGCCGGCTTGAAAAGTACCGCCCAGTGTTGAGGCGGCAAAAACGGCATTGTACAGGTTCAGACGTCCGCCGCTCACCGTAACGCCCTCAAGCGTGGGCAAGGAATCGACAGTCTCAAGAATAACTTGTTTGAGTTCGAGGGCGGCCGGACCGGGTGATGAGAGATAATAAGCAGCCCAATCTGCGGTGACTGCGGCGTGCAGCAGGCCTATCGCTCCGGCGACATGGGGGGTGGCCATGGAGGTTCCGGTTTTCGAACAGCTTACGCCGCCCGGAACCGTACTGCAGATCTGGGTGCCCGGGGCTCCCAGGTCAATCGACAGAGCCCCATAGCCCGCTGAACCGTACTTCTCATCAAAGCGGGTCGTATTTGTCACCGTCACGAGATAATCACTTGAGCAGCCCGTTGGTACATCACCGATCTGATCCACATTTTGATTGGCGTTGATGGTTGCCGCGGCGCTCAAAATGCCCACCGCTCCCATGGCATTGTACAGGTCATTCCAGACCGGGTAACTCCCGGATTCGCAATCGGCATAATCCACGCCAAAACTGCTGTTGGTGGCCACTACATTTGCACCGTAGTCACCGTTGGTTTCCAACCACAGGGTTTTCTGATCCAGCACATATCCATAGGCAATAGAGATGGTAGAAGTGTTCCCTGAAGACCCGGCCACACACATGATCTTGACATCCCAGTTGACACCGGTTACATCAGTGCCGTTATTCCCCCGGGCACCTACCGTCCCGGCCACGTGTGTTCCGTGTGAACTGGTCTGGGGGATAGAACCGTCATTGGCGTAGGCATCCCAGCCATGGATATCATCCACATAGCCGTTGCCATCGTCATCGATACCGTTGCCCGCAATTTCATTGGTGTTTGTCCAGATATTATCTGCCAGATCAGGATGCGTATAAGCCACGCCGCCATCTACGACGGCTACGACGATGTCGTCTCCCAGGGCCGTTCCGCCGCCGGTGGTGATATCCCAGGCTTCGGGAGCATCAATATCAGCATCCGGGGTTCCGCCGTTTTGACCCGTATTGTTCATATCCCACATGTTGGGGAAGTCCGGATCATCAGGGATCTCTCGCTGGGAAACCAAATGATCCAGTTGTGCCCAGACGACCTTGGGGTTTGCCTGAACGAGGGCGAGCGCTTCCCGGGTGGAAGCAAAGCGTTTCCCATCCACTGTCACAAGCCAGATATTCAACTGGCGCACAAGTTGTTTATCAAACTCCAAACCCTGTTTTTGCAGATCGGCCTTCAAACCAATCAAATCCGCCTTATCCGCAACCCTGACGATTAACTGGTTCTCCGCATAAGGCGTTTCAAAAGCCAGCAGGGGCGTAATAAGTGCGAAAAGCAAAAGAACTCTTTTCATGGTTTTCTCCTCATAAAGTAGTTTATTTTCTCTTTTAATTTTTTATCAGCTCTGATCCATGATCTGGTTGACCAGCAGGATCACATCAAGAATATCTATTGCGCCATCCTCATTCAGATCGGCCAGCTGGGCCTGGATTTCATCCGGCAGTTGAGTACCGGTGATGAAATTGACCACGACGATGATATCGAGAATGTCCACGATTCCGTCGAGATTCACATCTCCCGGCAGCTGAGCGGGAGCGAGTGTGCCGGCAAAATAAATTCTGGCGGGTCCTTCCCGATAGTCTATCCAGACGGCATACAGATTTTCATCGGAAAAATGAAGCCGGGGATGTGTCTGAACTGTACTCTCTTCGGCAGGATCGTCATTTACCCGCTGGTACCTGAAAAGTCCATCCGCATAAGATTTGGAATAGCCGTAGTAAATATCAGGAGAACCCAGGACATCGCTGACCCAGACTGCATGCAAATATTCCCGGTCAACCTCGACATCCGGAAAATCCTGTATGAAGTCTGCTGCTTCCGGATTTACATTTAATTCATCATGGAATACCAGACTGAAGGGTGAACCCCACCTCAGGAAAGTATTGGCCGGCGTCTCAACCATATATCCAGCACCGATATAATTCTCATTCACGGAGATGGAAGGACCCGAAGCCGGACATTCTTCACTGCTCCACCAATTATAAGACATGGCCACGGCAACATTGAAATCGTACTGATCAACGGGCTTGCGGGCGATGAAATGATCACGAAAGTTATTGTAGTTATTTCTGAAGGCTATAAAGACATCTCCTGAGGTATTCACAGCAAGATCAGGAGGCGAGCAGGTGGAGGGGGTTCCGAAACCCGAAGTGAGATCCGGCAGGGTGCTGGGCTCAAAAGCCGATTCGCCCGGCAGCGTAACCGCATAGCGGATCCCCTCAAAGCTCCCGTCCGGAAGCCAGTTGTAATAGATCAGATGCCAGCGACCGTCCGGACCCGTCTCAATATCAGGGAATAACTGGGATCCTCCCAGGTCACTGATAATCCCCACTTCTTCCCATGAACCTCCGTTATCTACAGAAGTAGCCATCACGATTGCCGATGAATTCTCATCGTTCCGGTGATCGGCCCAGACAGCCACGAGTTGTTCGTTGCGGAGGCGGATTCGGGGACCGGATCCATCAGCGAGAGTGACTGCGCCGCCAACTGAATTTAGTTGTACGGGCGTGCTGAAGGAATTACCACCGTCATTTGAAAAGCTATAAAAAATATCGTTTGCAGTTTCAACGGTTTCAATCCAAACCACGTGAATACGTCCATCGCTGCCGACGGTAATATCCGGGTAAAGCTGATCGTTTTGGGAAGAGGTCTCGGCATATACAGCCCGGTTCGCACCAAATTCAAGTTGTGGTTCGAGTCCTTCGTTGCCGGGTATCTCGACGATGGCAGACACAATGGCGGAACGGATCTGATCGAAATTGTGATTGATGCCTGAATAGGTGATCTGAAAATTCTGGTCCATGACAACACTCCGTGGAAACGGGGCTCCGAACCAGTCCGGGAACTGCCAGTTTTCCGAGTCATCGAGAATGGTGGGAAAATCCGGTATCCCCAGGTCAGACCAACCGGCACAGTCAATACCTCCGGACCAGTAAACCCCAACGGGAAGGTAAATCAGCCCTGCATCCATATAATCGAGAAATAATTGTTCACTTATCGGAGCCTCCGATTGACAGCTCTGTCAGTCGGCAGCAAATATATCCAGCCAGATGACATAATGGTCACCACCATTCAGGGCATAATTATACTCGGCAAGTTGCAGTGTCTGCTGCCCGTTGCCGTTAGCGCAGATCTCAAAGGGAATCTGCTGATCTTCGACGGAAAAATAATCTCCCGCGTGATACTCCTGCCCAAGGGCGACTCCTGCGGCAACTATGAGCAGGGTCCTCAGATATCGGGAGTATTTTAATCTATTGTGCATAAATGTTAAACTTTCTATTCCTTTTCGGGTGAGTATTTCAGCAACCCGTAAAAAGAGCAGTTTGCTCTTTCCCAAAACCACGATTCTGTGCATTATGGAAGAATCGCCCTTAATTTCGGTATCTGAATTCATCATCACGCGGGATCTATCAATTTCCTCGTAAACAGCCGGTTGCAGAAGCAACAGCATGATTAATTCGTAAACGCGGCAACACCTGAACCTTAAACTACCTTTAAATAAATCATCCTGAAATACTTTCAAATACAGGTGATTTACAATTTACTTACCATCGCAGAGACAGAAGTAATTTTAAGTGAACTGAATGAAGCATCAGTAACGCGTTCTTCAAAGATTTTCTGTGGTGACAACTCTAAAATATAGCTGGTTGTTGAATTGAGATTTTGTTTCAATATGTAACCCGGCTTAACCTTTGATTGGAGAACATTATCCACAGGCGCAGCACTCTCTTTAAAAATCAGAAATCGTTAATTCTTGTTCGATACTTGGGTCAGTGACCCATTCAGGCTTCCCCCTGTCAGGGGGAGAGGATATTCGGAGGGGTTACTGCTCGGCTGGATCGGGTTTATCAAAATATCCGCAACCCACGGATTCATCCGTGGGGGATGGGCGTGTTGAGAGGAGAAACCGTTTAAACGGTTTTAATAAAGTTGCGAGGGTATAGACCCACAATTGAAATTGCGGGTTGCTCTTCGATAATTTGTGAAGGAATTGCTCAAATCTAAAATCGTTAATCCTCGTTCGATATTTGGGGCAGTGACCCCGGCTGGGTTGAATATGTCAAACAATTACCCTGCACTTCTGTGCAAGGGTTGAACGCCAAAACTGAAACCGGGCTTTAGCCCAACAAAGACATGGCCTTCACACCTGAAAATTTGTGGTTTCGTTCAACCCCGTCAGGGTTGACGTTGGTTGGTTTCTGCTTGTTATTCACATTCATCCGGCCTTCGCCGGATGCAGGGCAAACCCTTCAGATTTAAACCAATCTGGCAAATCCGGTAATCCGCGTAATCCATGGTTCAGACAGGATGGCGTTCAACCCCTTCAGGGTTGCGAACCTTTCTACATGTTTCTCTATTCATATTAAACTCATTCGGAGTTTTCTCAACGTGAATCAGTATAATCGAGATCCGGCATAATCCACTTGGCGAACAATCTGCGTCTTACGAAATACCCCGCATAAAAAGCCTCGTTTGCACTGGGATGATCCA
>JAADGM010000030.1 GCA_013152375.1 FCB group bacterium
CTTGACTATGCAAAACTGCGGGCTGCGGACGGTGCGCTGTATTATTTCGCCAAAGATAATCTGGAGTTCCAGCGTCTGGAAAAACAGTACAAAGAAAAGAAACAGTGGGTGAAGAATGTTCCCAAACTGAAAACTATTGCCCAGCTTTTCAAGGAACGCGGTGGTTACACCCTAGAAGGTACTGTGAAAGGTGCCGAAATGGTAGGCTGGGAATATGAGGGGCCCTATGATGAACTGGAGGCCCAGCAGCACCCCGGCGGATACCCCTTCGTGAAACCGGAATTGGAAAAAGCCGGTGTGACGGCCGTATCCTGTCACCGGGTTATTGATGGCGGCAAGGACAGTATCGGCAACGATATTGTGGTAGCCGGTGAGGGAACCGGTATTGTGCATATCGCTCCCGGTTGTGGCGACATCGATAACAAGATCGGTAAAAAGCTGGGACTTGTGGATATTGCCCCGCTGGATGATGAGGCGAAATACATCGAAGGGTTCGGCTGGCTCACCGGAAAATCCGCAACGGATCATGAGATTACCCGGCAGATCATCGATGAATTAAAGCGCAAGGAATTCCTGGTGCATGTGGAACGGTATCCCCACGTCTATCCTCATTGCTGGCGCTCGGGAGATGAACTGGTCTTCCGGATTGTCAACGAGTGGTACATCAATATGGACTGGCGGGACCGCATCAAAAAGATCGTGGATGACATCCGCTGGATCCCCGAATGGGGCAGTGAGCGCGAAAAGGAATGGCTGGAAAACATGGGTGACTGGATGATCTCCAAAAAGCGCTTCTGGGGTCTGGCGTTACCCATCTGGACTTTTGAGGATGACTCCTTTTATGTGGTGGGTTCAAAGGAAGAGCTGAAAGAACTCGCCGTAGAGGGCTGGGAAGAATTTGAAGGCAACAGTCCGCACCGCCCGTGGATTGATAAAGTGAAGATCCGGCATCCCGAAACAGGCCTGATCGGATCACGTATCCCTGACGTGGGAAATCCCTGGCTGGATGCCGGGATCGTTCCCTATTCCACCATGAAATATAATGAAGACCGGGAATACTGGGAAAAATGGTTCCCTGCCGATCTGGTGACGGAGTGTTTCCCGGGGCAGTTCCGGAACTGGTTCTATTCTCTGCTGGCCATGTCCACGGTGATGGAAGACAGGGCTCCTTTCAGGACGCTGCTGGGGCATGCTCTCGTCAATGATGAGCAGGGCCGGGAGATGCATAAGTCCTGGGGCAATGCCATCTGGTTTGATGAGGCCGCCGAAAAAATGGGTGTGGATGTGATGCGCTGGCAGTATGCGGCGCAGAATCCCGAACACAATCTGGCTTTCGGTTACTCGGTCGGTGATGAGATGCGCAGGCATATCCTGACGCTGTGGAATACCTATTCCTTTTTTATCACCTATGCTTCCCTGGACGGCTTTGACCCCCTGACAGACAGCGCCGGACCTGAGGATCTGACCCGTCTGGATCGCTGGATTCTAGCCAAAGTCAATCAGCTGGTAAAACAGTCTGAGCTATATTACGAAGATTTTCAGGTTTTCAAACTGATGAAAGAGGTCACTGAATTTCTGGATGATCTTTCAAACTGGTATGTACGTCGGAACCGGCGTCGGTTCTGGCGCAGCGAGAGTGACAGTGATAAAACAGCGGCCTACAGCACCCTATATACGGTACTGGTTACTTTTATCAAGGTGACGGCCCCCATACTGCCCTTTGTCACAGAGAAGATCTACCAGAATCTGGTTGTGAATATCGATCCGGATGCGCCCTCGAGCGTTCATCTGACGGATTTCCCCAAAGCAGATTCCTCACTCATTGACACTGCTTTGATCAATGAGGTTGACGCCATCATCACGGTCGTGGGAATGGGCCGGGCTGCCCGGAATAAAGCGAATATCAAGATCCGGCAGCCTCTGGCGGAAATTGTAGTCCACGGAACTTCCGACCTCAAAACGGTTGTACTTCGGAATGAAGAACAGATCCTTGAAGAATTGAACATTAAGTCATTACGTTTCGCCGATATGGAAAGTGAGATCATTACCTACGACGTAAAACCCAACTTTGCCCTGCTGGGGAAGAGATTCGGCGCAAATCTTAAGAATGTGACAACGGCACTGTCCGAAATTGCCGCTGAAGAAGTGGTGAAGAAGGTCCGCAAGCGGTTGAATATTACAATAAAAGCCGGCGAACAGCATTTTGAGATTGCCCCGGATGAGCTCTTGATTTCAGAGGTTCCTGTCGAGAACTATTCAGTTGTATCGGGCCAGAATATCGTTGTGGGGATCAATACGGTGCTGTCCGACGGTCTGATTTTTGAAGGCATGGTGAGAGATCTGGTCAGACAGATCCAGAACCTCCGTAAGGACTCGGGTCTGCGGGTTGAAGACCGGATCAAAGTAGCCGTGTCCGACCATGCAGAAATACAGACTGCACTGAACGCAAACCGTTCATATTTCCTTAATGAAGTGCTGGGTGTAGAACTCAGGAGCGGCGTTGACGGTGCAGAATTTACAAATACAGTCAAAATTAATGGTATAACCGTTGAGATAGGCATTACGCGCGTTTAGAACAATAGGAGTAAGATATGGCTAAAAACACCTGGACAAAAAAAGAGCTGGAGCGGTTCAGAAAGACCATCCAGGAAAAAAGAGAGAGTACACTTGACATCATTGAAAGCTCCCGCAGAACAACGGAGAGCATGATGGCCGGTGAGACTGTAAATGCAATCTATTCATCGCACATGGCAGATGCAGGTTCCGATCAGATGGAGCGGGAAAAGGAATTCTTCTGGATTACCCGTGAGACGACCTACCTGCAATATCTCGACAGGGCGCTGGCTATGCTTGACGACGGTACTTTTGGGATCTGTAAAGAATGCGGTGAAAAAATTGAAGTCGAAAGACTCAACGAGGTTCCGCATACTTCAACCTGTTACAGCTGTAAAGTAAAATCAAAACGGCCTTGAAAATATTATCGGTTTCATTCCTCGTCGTTCTTGTTGACCAGTTTTCAAAGTACTGGGTGCGGGATAATCTCGCATTGAATTCACAAATCAATATTTTCGGGAATTATTTCAGATTCACTCATGTGGTAAATCCCGGGATCGCTTTCGGCATCAACATCGGCGCTTTCATGAATGTGATCACCTTGCTGTCTCTGTTTGCAGTTCTGCTCATCCTGTATTACATGTATCTCGAAAGGCACAGCAGCCTGTTGCTGCGGGTCAGCCTGGCCCTGATCCTGGGCGGTGCACTGGGTAATATGATTGACCGGAGTTTTGTGATCCTCTTTCCTGAAACCTACCAGGGTGTGGTTGATTTCATCGACATCGGTATCAACCAGTACCGCTGGTATGTATTCAATCTGGCCGATTCGGCCGTCACCGTAGGCATCACCCTGTACATTGCAAATTCACTTTTTTCAAAGTCAAAAAATACGGCAAGTCCATAATTGTCAGAAAAATATCAATTCACCGTTGATACAACGGGGATCCGACTGGATCATTTCCTCTCCGCCAAACTGCCCCGGCATTCCAGATCCAAAATACAAACCTATATCAAGAAAGCCTTCGTCACCGTCGATAAAAAAACCGCTAAATCTTCACAGATATTAAAAGGCGGTGAGATCATTGAATGTGCTTTTCAGGTCCCTGATGAACGGAGTCTGGAACCGCAGGATGTTGCGTTTTCAATCCTGTATGAAGATGATGCCCTGGCCGTGATCAATAAACCGGCCGGGTTGGTGGTGCATCCGGGGAACGGGAATCCCGATCACACACTGGTGAATGGGTTGTTATATCATTTTCGCAAATTGTCAGCGGCCAATCCGGTCCGACCGGGGATCGTGCACCGGCTGGATAAAGATACTTCCGGTGTGATGGTCATTGCCAAAACCGACTTTGCCCATGATCATATCAGCAGGCAATTCGCGAACCGTTCGGTTTGTAAGATTTACAAAGCGCTCGTCTGGGGAAAGCTGGATCCGGAAGGTGAAATAACAGGACTGCTTGACCGGGATCCCAGGAACCGAATTTTATTCAGACTGAATCCGGTACGCGGAAGAAATTCCGTCACCCGTTTTTTCAGGGATGAATACTATGCCCCCTTTTCACTGGCGACCCTTAAACCACAGACCGGCCGGACCCATCAGTTACGGGTTCATTTAAAGCATATCGGGCATCCGATTCTTGGAGATTCCCTGTATGCCGGGGGTATCTCCCTCATCAAATCGTATCACCAGAAGTTTACGCCTGTTATCAAATCCGTTTTTAATAATTTGAACCGACTGGCACTGCATGCGTGGTCGCTGGAAATAGATCATCCTGAAACCGGCGAGAGAATGCACTGGACTGCGCCGATGCCGGAGGAATTCGAAAAGGTAATAATGCTGTTGAGCCATGCCTGATGGAAATGAAAAACTGATCCGGGAATTTCTGGATTACCTCCGGTATGAACGGAAATATTCTCCGCATACCATCCGATCCTATAAAACAGACCTGCACGAATTTTCACAATTTATACAGTCCTATGAAGCGTCTGCCGATTTGAGAGTGATTGAGGAATCTGTCATCCAGTATTATCTGAGTAAACAGACGCAGAGGGGACTTAGCGCCAGAACGGTTGCAAGAAAACTGGCTACGTTAAAATCCTTTTATAAATATTTATGTAAATTTGATTCGAAACTGATTAATTTTGCCAGATCCGTGAAATCGCCAAAGATACCTAAAAACCTGCCGATATTTCTCAGAGAAGAGGATGTAGCAAAATTGCTGGAGGGTCCTTTCGAAAATACGCTGAAAGGCAGCCGGGACCGATTGATTCTGGAACTATTCTATGCTACGGGTATTAGAATCTCCGAGATGGCAAAGATCAGAATAAAAGATATAGACTCCGATGAAAAGATTGTTCGTATATTAGGCAAAGGGAATAAAGAGCGAATCGTTATTTTGGGTCAAAAAGCCTTAGATGCGCTTAAAGATTACCTCAAGTTCAGAAATAATGACGAAAGATATTACCACTCTGAATTTCTTTTCCCCCGGGAACGGGGAAAAAACAATCCCAACAACAGCGGCTCCATCAGCATTAAGACGGTTTATAATATTGTGAAAAAATATTTCCGGTTATTGTTCGGAGAAGAAAAACTTAGCCCGCATACTTTCAGACATTCCTTTGCAACACATTTACTGGACAGGGGTGCCGATCTGATGTCTGTAAAGGATCTGTTAGGACACAGCAGTCTCTCTTCAACCCAGATCTATACTCATGTCCAGATAGAAAAGCTGAAGAAGGCCTATAAAAAAGCGCACCCGCATGCAAAATGACAGAATTTGATCGAACTTCTCATTCAATACGCCGAATGGACGGGTTCGGTTTGAGGTTTCCAAAGCAACCCCGGAGTCCCCTATCTCCGGCTAACTTTGGGATCATTTCCCGGTTTTTAAACTATTCCCGCAGACGCCGCAGTCTGGGGACAAATCGTAGTGATACATAATCAGGAGGTTACACATGACAGTTGATATTACAGCAAGACACTTCTCACCATCGTCAAAATTACAGGCACTGGTTAATTTAAAGGTCGGACACATCGAAAAATTTAATGAACGGATCACAAGCTGTAAAGTCGTACTTCTGAAAGAACAAAATACAGAGGGTGTGGAGATCATAGCACATTCCAGAGGGAAAGAATTCGTGGTGAAAGAACACACAGACCTGTTCGAGAAATCACTCTCCGGTGCCGTTGAAAAAATAGTTCGGCAGATGCGCAAACATCAGGAAAAACTTATCGGGGACTGATCTTCAGACCAATCCTTCCTCACATTTTATGAAAGCCATAATTCCCGTTGCGGGACAGGGCACACGCCTGCTGCCGCACACTGCCTATTTGCAGAAATGCCTGCTGCCGGTGGCCGGTCGTCCCATCCTGGAGCATATTCTGAATCCTCTTTTAGAGATCGGTGTGGAGGAGATTGTCCTGATCGTAGGACACCTCGGTGAGCAGGTGCGGGTGTTTGCCGAACGGTTTTCAAACGTTAAATTCACATTCATTGAACAGAGGGAACGGTTAGGGCTTGGTCACGCCATCCTGCAGGGACTTGAGCACACTGCAGAACCGGTAATTGTGATCCTGGGGGACACGATCATACAGATGGATTACAGGAAATTCGTCTCTGCAGGTACTAATGTAATTGGCGTTGTTGAAGTGCCCGACCCGGAACGATTCGGTATTGTTCTGACGGAAGGGGACCGTATCGTGGGCTTTCTGGAAAAACCGGAAAATCCCCCCGGCAACCTTGCCATCGGTGGGATCTACTTTTTCTCTTCCCAGGCTGTCCTCAGAGATAGTTTGAAGTATCTGATCGACAACAATATCAAAACCGGAAATGAATACCAGCTTACGGACGGTCTGCAACAGATGCTCATCAGCGGACAGACATTTGTCTTCAGGAAAATTGCGAACTGGCTGGACTGCGGGCTGCCGGAAACGATACTTAAGACGAATCAATTTCTCCTTGGGGAGTCCGGGGCCAGTTGGGTCGCGGGGGATGCCTTCATCAGCAACTCACGCCTGAGAAACTGTCACATCTCGTCAGGTTGTACCGTGCACGATGCGACCCTGGATAATGTGATCCTGCTCCAGGACAGCGTAGTTGAAGGGGCACAGCTTTCGAACCTGATTGTCGGAGTCGGCGAGACCATCCGCCAGCTTGACAACATCGGGGGGCAATTCGCCGGTTCAGGTGCGGGTCTTGAAAAAGAGATAAGAACCAGCCGTGAGAAAGATCAGGTTGCCGGTCCAGGTCGCAAAAAAGGGTGAAAGGACTTCCTTGTACCCGAGAGTCTGTCCGAATTTCAGAGCGCCATAGTATAAAAATATAACAAAAATACTGATACCCATTCCTACGGCCAAATTGCTCCGTGGTTTTCCGATGGAGAGAGAAAGGCCGAAAAGGATCATCAGGAAGCTGCTGCAGGCAAAGGCCGTTTTAAAATGAAGATTCACCTCCCAGCGCGGGTCTTTGATACCATTCTGCTTCAATTTTCGGACAAAACCAGCCAGTTCCCAGTAATTCATCTCTTCAGGTTTGACGGAGGTCGAGGTGAGATCGACAGGTGTGAAATTCAGACGTAATAAAGTATCTGTCGTTACATAATTGTACTTGAACTGACCGTCCATGGTCCATGCCCGCGTGCGGAACCGCGGAATCCTCCAGGCTTCAGCGGATTCATCCCAGACCATCGTAGGTGCGTCCAGACGATAGATGATGTCATCATTCCGGAACTTCTGCAGCGAAATGTTATAGGCTGTGTTCGTTTTGTAAGTATAACGTTTTATGCCCAAAATCTCATCGGGCTGAACATGACGGAAGATATCCCGCTTTTTAATCGACCAGCGTTTACTGCGTTTTTGGAAAAATTTCTCTTCGAGAAAGGCGCGTTTGTTCAGAGATGGAGCAACCACAAGATTATCGAAATAGAAAGATAAGCTGCTGGCTGCGAGACCCACAATCAGCAAGGGTATGCTGATACGGTGAATGCTGATGCCTGAGGCTTTTACCGCTGTGAGTTCATTGCGTTTATGCAGCATGCCCATGGAAAAAACAGTGGCCAATAAAAAGGACATGGGCAAACCGATGCTGATAAACCAGGGGAGGGTGTATAGATAATATCTGAAGATTTCAACTCTGGGCATGGATGAATCGATGAATTTATCCAGATGATCGATCACATCGACGATGAGAAATGTCACCGTAAAAGCAAGTACGGAGGCGAAGAGCTTATTGAGATAATTCTTCAAAATATATTGATCCAGCAATTTGATCATGGTCGAAAAATACGAGCTTTTATTAATTTGACTTGCCAAATAAATAAGACGAATTTTCGGAAACAGACTCTGCCGATGACCGATTTACCGCCAATATACCAGGCCGAATATGTCTTCGCTGCCGAGGTTCCATTCACTGATGTTCGGCCTGCAGAATTATAAGATCTCACCTGAATTATTCATTTTTCGGCATTATAAAACTGTGATAATTTCTGCCGGGCATAATCCTTTAATTCTGCACGAGAGGTAGAAAAGGAATGCAGCCACTCCTACCCGAACCTCTCGTACAACCTTTATCGGACGACCCTGTAAGCCACTAAATTATAATATGATCCTGGTAATCCACCTCGATCAGGTCAAACAAGGGTAAATATGAAAACCATTAAATCAAAGCTCATGCAGGAATCCCATGTGAAGCGTACGCTGACACGGTTAGCTCATGAAATCATTGAGAACAATCCGGACCTGCAAAATCTTGTACTCGTTGGGATCCGAACCCGGGGAGAATTCATCGCCAGGCGGATACACCGTCTGATCGAATCCATCACCGGCAATAAAATTTCCCTGGGCATGCTGGGAGTCACCTTTTACCGGGACGATTTCCGGACACATTTAGGGTCCCCGGAGATAAAATCAACGGACATTATTTTTCCGCTGGATGACACCAATGTGCTGCTTTTGGATGATGTTCTTTATACCGGCCGGACGGTCAGGGCCGCCATGGAAGAACTCTTTACTTTCGGCCGGCCGGCCTCGATAAAGTTATGTGTTCTGGTCGATCGCGGTCACCGTGAACTGCCCATCAAAGCTGATTTTGTGGGGAAAAATTACCCAACGTCGCTTAGAGAGCATATCCACGTTCATTTGAAAGAAGTTGATGATGAGGATGCCGTTCTGCTGATGGAATACACTGAGGAGAAGAAAAATGGGTAATCTCACGAGAGAACATTTTTTGGATCTTGAAACTGCTCCCCGGCAGGATTTACAGAAAATTATCGATACGGCCTATACGTTCAGAGAGGTTCTCGACCGTCCTATTAAAAAAGTGCCCTCACTGACCGGCAGAAATATCGTCAATCTTTTCTTTGAGAACTCCACACGAACCCGCATGTCTTTTGAGCTTGCCGAGAAGCGATTGTCTGCCGATGTGATCAATTTTTCGGCGTCATCTTCCAGCCTGACCAAGGGAGAATCGTTAAAAGACACCGTTCAGAATATTCATTCCATGAAAATGGATGCAGTGATCATGCGGCACCCAACCCCGGGATCTGTGCTGAAGCTGACCCGGTTTGTGGATGCAACGGTCATCAATGCGGGGGACGGAACCCACGAACACCCGACTCAGGGAATGTTGGATATGATGAGTCTGCACCAGAAATTCGGCCGGCTGAAAGGTCTCAAGGTGGGCATCGTGGGCGACATCCTGCACAGTCGTGTGGCCCTTTCAAATATCTTCGGATTGACAACGATGGGAGCAAAAGTGACGCTGTGCGGTCCCCCTCATCTGATACCCAGGGGGGTTGAGGACCTCGGTGTCAGGGTAGATTATAATATCGATGATGTTATAGACTGGGCGGATGCCCTGAATGTGCTGCGCATTCAACGGGAGAGAATGGGAGTGGGGCTGATCCCGTCAGTCCGGGAATACCGTGATTTTTTCGGGATCACGGCGGAACGCATGAAAAATCATAAAAAAGAGATTGTGATCATGCATCCGGGACCCATGAACCGGGGCGTAGAGATTGACAGCGTGGTGGCGGATGGCGGACAGGCCATCATATTAGATCAGGTTTTGAACGGTGTGGCAGTGAGAATGAGCATTCTATATCTCCTGCTGGGACCCAATGAGTAAGGAGGGCCGGATGGGATTATCAACATATTCAGGTTATCTGTTATTGAAAAACGGTAAAATATTCGACCCCTTTAACGACAAAATGTTTAGCGGATCGATCTTGCTGAAAAATGGTAAAATCGATACCGTTGGTGATGCCGGTCTTCCGGAAAACTGCACCGAAATAGATTGCACCGGAAAGATTGTTACTGTGGGGTTTACGGATATTCATGCTCATTTCAGGGAGCCGGGACGCGAGGACAAGGAGACGCTGGAGACAGGCTCTCTGGCAGCGCTGGCTGGCGGATTTACAGAGATCTGTGTCATGCCCAATACCGATCCGGTTCTGGATACCCCTGAGTCCATCCGGTTTATCATAGAAAAAGCTGCCGGGCTGCCGGTAACAATCCACCCGATTGGAGCGATTACTACCGGGCAGCGGGGAGAAGGTCTGGCGGAGATAGGTGAGATGGTCCGGGCAGGGGCAGTGGGGATCTCAGATGATGGAATTCCTTTAAGTAACGGACTGCTAATGCGCTATGCCCTGGAATACGGCCGAATGTATGATGTTCCTGTGATCAATCATGCGGAGGATATCAGTCTGCGGGGTGGAGGTCAGATCAACGAAGGTGAACTTTCCACCCGGCTGGGTTTGTCGGGGATCCCTGATATTTCGGAATCTGTCATGGTGTACAGGGATCTGGCGCTGGCTGAATACACCGGAGGCAGACTGCACATTCCCCATGTCTCAAGCCGTAAATCAGTCGGTCTTATCCGACAGTTCAAGGAAAAAGGAGTGAACGTGTCTGCCGAGGTCAGCCCGCACCATCTGGGGCTGACGGAAATGGCCGCTCGGGATTTCGATACGAATCTGAAGGTTGCTCCACCCATACGGTCGGAGGCAGACCGCCTGGCATTGATCGAGGGCCTTATTGACGGTACACTGGATTGTATCGCGACAGATCATGCGCCCCATACCATCGAAGAAAAAGAAAAAGATTTCATCAATGCCCCCGGCGGGATGATCGGACTGGAATCCGCCTTCGGCATGGTCCATACGGTATTGACAGCAGCAGGCGCAAGTACTCAGGATATTATAAAATGGCTCTCGGTTAATCCGCAAAAAGTCTTTAATCTGCCGGGAAAGCAAATCGTAAAGGGAGCACGGGCAGATCTGGTCGTCATCGATCCGCGCCGGGAGTGGGTTTTCAAGGAAGAAAATATTGTTTCGCGTTCGCACAACACACCGATGGTAGGGATGAATTTTACGGGGAAGGTCGAGCTGACCATCAGAGATAAGTATATATTCCGGACGGCAGACTGATCCAGGGTCCGGCACAGGATCAATTCCGCAAGCAAACCCTGCCATATTTCCGTTAAAAGATAAGAGGGAGCGGATCGGCGTTCCGCACAGTTGAATTATTTGCTGAATATAACTTGACTCAAAAGTCATAAACCGAATAATATTGCAGGCTTTATTCCTTAGTAAAAATAGAACAAAGGAACTGATGAAAACTGTTTCAATAAAACCTAAAGAAATTAAAAGAGATTGGTATCTTGTTGATGCCGCAGGAAAAAATTTGGGCCGCCTGTCCAGCGAAATAGCACAGGTGCTGCGCGGTAAACGGAAACCTTTCTTTACTCCCCACATGAACATGGGTGATTTTGTCGTTGTGATCAATGCCGACAAAGTTGCCGTAACCGGTACGAATAAAGAGACCGAAAAGATTTACTGGAGTCACTCGGGATACCCCGGCGGCGGGAAAGCCACCACACTTGAACAGCTCAGAGCCAAACACCCTGAGCGGATCATCCAGAATTCGGTTAAAGGGATGCTGCCGCACAACCGATTGGGCAGGCAGATCATGAAGGCGCTGAAGGTCTATGCCGGACCCGATCATCCGCACACCGCACAAATGCCCAAAGCTCTCGATATTTAAAGTTAAGTTAAGGAACTGAATGCGTAGAAAAATCGATATACATCAGGCCGTGGGTCGCAGAAAAAGGTCCGTGGCCCGTGTCCGTTTTATAAAAGGTACAGGTAAGATCATTATCAATAACCGCAACATTGATGACTATTTCGGCCGTGAGACCGCCAAGATGGTGTTGCGGGAGCCTTTGGAAATTACTGAAATGAGTGGGAAATATGATATCCATGCCAATGTTTACGGGGGCGGACTTTCCGGTCAGGCTGGCGCCATCCGATTGGGGATTTCCCGCGTATTGGAAAAAATTGATGAAGATCTGAGGCCTATTCTTAAAAAAGCCGGCATGATGACCCGGGATCCCCGTGAAGTTGAACGGAAAAAATACGGACAACCCGGTGCCAGAAAACGCTTCCAGTTCTCAAAACGTTAAAACCGAATAATCAGAGAGTTTATGTATCAAATCACGATTGAAGATATGTTAAAGGCCGGCGTACATTTCGGCCATCCTACCAGCAAATGGAATCCCAACTTTAAGCCTTTTATTGCCATGAAGAAAAACGGGATTCACATCATTGATCTCAATAAAACCATGAGTCAATTGGAAATCGCTTCGAGAGAAATTTCAAAAATTGTCCGCGACGGCGGCAATATCCTGTTTGTCGGCACCAAGAAGCAGGCCGTGGATATTATTCAGGAAGGTGCTGACAGATGCGGAATGTTTTATATCGTTGAACGCTGGCTGGGCGGAACCCTCACAAATTTCATGACGATCAAAAAGAGCATCAAACGTTTGCTGATGCTGGAAAAAGAATCCTCTGAAATTTACAATAATCTTACGAAAAAAGAATTGAATCTGCTGGAACGTGAAAAATTCCGGCTGGCGGACCTGCATCGTGGGATCAAGGATATGAAGCAGCTGCCTGCTGCGCTCTTTTTCGTGGATGCAATCCATGAAAGTACAGCAATTAAAGAAGGCAAACGTCTTGGCATTCCCATTTTCGGGATGGTTGACTCCAATAGTAATCCGAAAGAAATTGATTTCCCCATTCCTGCAAACGATGATTCAATCCGCTCAATTCAGATCGTCGTTAATTATATTGTAGATACGATCATCGAAGCCCGGGGCGGAGTTGTTGAAGGCTCGGTTGAGAGCACTGAAAAAACAGCCCCGGCAGTCAAAGAAGAGGTTGTGGTTGCTGCTGAACCTGAAGAGAGCGAAAAAGTCGATACAACAGAAAAAAATGAAACGGTGGTGGAGCAGGAATTGACCGAAACCGAACAAGCGACAACTGAAAAAACGGAGACAGAATAAATATGGGCATTAGTGCTGCAGCTGTAAAAGACCTCAGAGCCCGGACCGGCGCCGGAATGATGGATTGTAAAAAAGCACTCGTGGAAGCCGATGGCGATACTGAAAAGGCCATTGAGGCACTCCGAAAAGCAGGCATTGCCAAAGCAGAGAAAAAGTCCGGTCGGGCCGCCAACGACGGAGCGATCAGCACGTACATCCACCCGGGTGCAAAACTGGGTGTTCTGCTGGAAGTGAACTGTGAAACTGATTTTGTGGCCAAGACGCCAGATTTTCAGCAGTTTACCAAAGATGTTGCCATGCATATCGCAGCTTCCAATCCCCTTGTTGTAAGCCGTGAAGAATTGGACCCCGGTGTAGTTGAAAAAGAACGGGAAATATTTACCGAACTGACCCGGAAATCCGGTAAACCGGAAAAGATCATTCCTAAGATCGTTGAGGGCCGGATTGAAAAATTTTATGGTGAAGTCGTACTGCTGGAACAGTCTTTCGTGAAAGATCCCGATAAGACCGTGAAAGATCTGCTCACCGAAACCATTGCCAAACTGGGCGAGAACATCACCATCAGCCGGTTTGCCAGATTTGAACTGGGTGAAGTCAGTAAATGCGCTCCTGCCGCTGACTAAATCCCCTACCTCTCAATAATATGACTGACCCTCGATACCGGCGGATCCTCCTGAAATTAAGTGGAGAGATTCTGGCCGGCGACGTGGGATTCGGCTATGACCCCCCAACCATTAAAAGTCTGGCTAAGCAGATCAAGGCCGTTTATGACCTGGGTGTGCAGATAGGTCTTGTCGTAGGAGCCGGAAATATCTTTCGGGGCTCGGCCGGTATCGATAACGGCATCGAGCGGGTCACCGGTGATTATATGGGAATGACAGCCACCGTGATGAATGCGGTAGCGCTGCAGTCGGCTCTGGAACATCAGGGATGTGATACCCGGGTCATGTCGGCTCTCGAGATCACACAGCTCGGTGAACCCTATATCCGGCGCAGGGCCTTGCGCCACCTTGAAAAGAACCGTATCGCCATCTTTGCAGGAGGTACGGGTAATCCCTATTTTACCACTGATACTGCCGCGGCGCTGAGAGCAATTGAGATCAATGCCGAGGTCATTATCAAGGGAACCAAAGTGAACGGAGTCTATGACAAAGACCCGGAAAAAGAGGCCTCCGCAAGGCTCTATGACCGCTTAAGTTTTAAAAAAGTGATCGAGAATGAGCTCAGGGTGATGGACCTTACAGCCGTCACACTTTGCAAAGAAAATAATTTACCCATTGTTGTCTTAAATATAAAAAATGATGAAAATTTGCAGGGTTTCATCAGAGGTAAAAATATAGGTACAACTATATCATAGGAGTTTAACATGATCAACGAGTTATTTGCAGATGTGAAAAGCCGGATGGATAAGGCCATCGATCACTACCATAGTGAAATACTGGGCATCCGCACTGGACGAGCCTCAGCCAGCATTCTGGATATGGTAAAAGTCGATTACTATGGAACCCCGACTCCCATTAAAAATATGGCTCAGATCTCCATACCTGAAGCACAACAGATCGTGATTCTTCCCTATGATAAAAATACACTGAAAAATATCGAGAAGGCCATTATCGCCTCCGACCTTGGCCTGGCTCCCAATAATGACGGCTCGATGATCCGGCTGAATATACCGGCCCTCACTGATGAGCGAAGGGAAGAACTCATTCGTCTTGTACATAAGATCATTGAAGAGGGGCGGATCGCAATTCGAAATATCCGCAGGGATGCGAATGAGCAGCTTAAAAAATTCAATAAAGAAAATTCACTTTCGGAGGACAATCTGAAACGTGCCATCGATGATGTTCAGGAGATGACCGATAAGAGTATCGACGAACTGAACAAACTTCAGGAGAAAAAAGAACAGGAGATCAGAGAATAACCTGTTAATCTGCGGATGTAGTTCAATGGTAGAACGAGAGCTTCCCAAGCTTTAAACGGGGGTCCGATTCCCCTCATCCGCTCAAAACACATCTCCCTGCCTTAGGGAGAGCGTTGCAAACCCCGGTATTCTGTTCCTGAAATATCCGGTTTATCTGTTTTCAAAGGGAGTTTTCCCTCTAAATTCCGGTGCAAATATTCTTTAAAGTCTGCAATCATGGGAAGAAGATTATTGTAATCAATAACTCGTTGGAATCAGAATCATGGCAAATCGAAAATGGACAGAGGAAGAGCTTAATTATTTAAAAGCATTTTATCCAAAAGAAGGTGCAGAATCTGTAGCCAAAAAGCTGGGGAGATCCAGGGATGCCATTAAGGTGAAAGCCTCGCGGTTAAAACTGGACCGGCGGTCACAAATCGATTATAAGCGCTGGTCACTGTCAGAAATCTCTTTTCTAAAAAAATACTATCCCATAAAAGGTTCGGCCTACGTAGCAAAAGCACTGGGTTGTACGGGGAAGAAAGTTCGCTCCAAAGCCAGGGAATTGAAGATAAGACGTCAGACTCTTCTCTATTGGTCCCGGGCAGAGCTGGAATATTTACGGGACTGGTACGGTAAAAAACCTACGACAGAGATTGCAAAAGCACTGGACCGAACGCCCGATGCGGTCAGGATGAAGGCCCAGACCTTCAACCTTAAATCAACCAGGAGCAGGCTTTGGACAGAATCAGAGATCGAATACTTAAGGCAGCATTCAGCAACAATGACCCTCTCCGAAATAGGGAAGGAATTGAACCGCAGCAGAGAATCCGTTTCGCATCAACTGCACCGTATGGAGATTCGGAAAAAACAGCTCAATCCCTGGTCGGCAGAGGAAATTGAGCTCCTCAAAAATAAATATGGAAAAATGCCGGTAAAGGAACTGGCCGGGATATTAAAGAGGAGCAGATCTTCGGTTCTTGGGAAGGCTAACGGCCTGGGACTGCAAAAAAGCCGATCCCCCTTATATACTTCAAAAGATAAAGAATACTTACGCCGGTTTTATCTTCAGAAATCCAATACGGAGCTGGCCCGGGTTCTGGGGCGTTCTGTTGGCAGTATTGAACTCATGGCAAAGAAGCTGGAA
>JAADGM010000121.1 GCA_013152375.1 FCB group bacterium
TCCCCAATTTTCTTCTCGAGTCTTTCGAGAATGCCGATAATCTTGTCAGGTGTGTTTGCTGAATCCGGGCTCATGCTGGTTGACAGATCCGCAAAAACGGCCACTTTCGGAGCCCGCTGTTTTAGTCCACGCCAGCGCAGGACGGGGTTGGCAATGAGGAACACCAGGATGATGATTACAAGCGTCCGGCAGACCGACAGGATGATCCGCACGGCTGTGTTTTTGCCGCCCAGTATACCGCGGTACTGCAGCAGGAATATCACCAGACCCCCTCCAAAAAGCAGCAGCAGTAAAATGCTGCCCTGAAAATGCAGACCTGTCATATCAACTCCCCAAGGACAAATTTGGATTCGGTTTTAAACTCAGGCTGGAGATTTCACCATTGCGCATCCGTTCGAAGCCCGCAAAGGCGATCATCGCCGCATTGTCGGTACAGTAATCTAAAGCCGGGAAGTATAGCCGCGTGGAAGTTTCCATTGCAAATGTCTCTGCTTTTTCCCTGAATCTCCGGTTGGCTGCTACACCACCTGCTACGGTCACTTTTCTGATTCCTGTGACCCTGATTGCCTTGATTAATTTGTCGAATAATGTATTTATGATGACTTCCTGATAACTGGCGCATAAATCCGGCAGTTCCCTGCCGATTTCATCTGCAGTCATTGCCTGGCATTTATACAACAGAGCGGTCTTTAAACCGCTGAAGGAAAAATCAAGTTCCGCAGATTTTACAGTGGGAATGGTAAATTGATATTTCTCAGGATTACCCTTGATAGCCATTTTTTCAATCTCCGGCCCCCCCGGATAGCCCAATCCCAGGATCCTGGCACCTTTATCAAAGGCTTCCCCGGCAGCATCATCCCGTGTACCGCCCAGAAAAGCATAGTCACCGAACTTCAATACTTTCCATATCTGCGTATGTCCGCCGGACACCAGAAGACAAAGAAAGGGATAATCAAATTCAGCATTCGCAATCAGGTTGGCATAGAGATGACCTTCCAGGTGATTCACTCCCAGGAAGGGTTTTTTTAACCCGATTGACAATCCCTTTGCAAAATTTAGCCCCACCAACAGTGCACCCATGAGACCTGCGCCATAGGTAACGGCAATTCCGTCCAGTTCGCCGGCATCAATATCGGCCTCCGACAGGGCGGCCGTTACGACTTCCGCTATGCGTGTCTCATGTTCACGGGAAGCAATTTCCGGGACAACTCCGCCGTATTTTTGATGAACCAGTTGGGAAAACACCACATTGCTTAAAACCTGTCCCTCTTTTACAATTGCCGCGGATGTTTCGTCACAGGATGTCTCCAGCCCGAGGATTATCATTTACTCACCTCTCTCATGGTTGATTTCTGTATTCCGGAAAACGAGAAGGGGTCAATAGCCGGTAACCGTTGACCCCTTCGAACCTTACGAACCTAACCGTTTGTCAGACCTTAAGCCTCGGGGTCTGTTTCATCGGCGGCGGACAGTTTGTCAAGAATATCCTGAGGGATTTCGAGTTTGTCACTGGCCGGTTCATTTACGATTTTGATTTTCTTTGTTTTGGGTCGTTCCCTTCTGGAACCGTCGTCATCACCGCTTTTGGGAAGATCCATCATCAGGATGACTTTCTTATATTCCTGATCCACTTCCTGCACGGTCACTTCGTACTCTTCGCCAGGTTTATAGGTGTTCTTGATTTTCTGACGTTCATGTTTGGCGATACGCTTCAGCGGGACAATGCCCTCAAGATCATGATCCAGCTGGAAAATGATTCCCTTATCGAGTACAAGGATCACCTTGCCTTTTACGATGGTTCCGGCGGTAAAGATGGTCTTCAGTTCGGGCCACGGATCACTCTGAACCTGTTTAATCCCCAGGGAGAGCCGGCGGTTTTCCCGGGATACATCCAAAATCTTCACCTGGATTTCCTGACCTTTTGTGAGCAGATCGCGGGGGTGGCGAACATTCTTAACCCAGGACATATCGGAAACATGCACCAGACCATCAATACCCTCTTCAAGTTCGACGAAAGCTCCGAACTGCGTCAGATTCCGGACAGTACCGGTATGGATTGAATCGATAGGATATTTCTTCTCAATGTCATCCCAGGGATTGGTTGTAAGCTGTTTGATCCCCAAAGAGATTTTTTTCTCTTCAGGATCCACACTGAGCACCTTGGCATTCACCGTGTCACCCAGTTTGAATAATTCGTTGGGGTGGCGAATATGACGGGTCCAGGACATTTCGGAAATATGGATCAACCCTTCAATCCCTTTTTCCAGTTCTACGAAGACACCGTATTTCATCATGTTCACGATGGTTCCGGTAATTTCCGTACCCACCGCATATTTTTCTTCGGCATTTTCCCAGGGCTGCGGCTGAAGCTGTTTCATCCCCAGAGAAACATGGGCTTTCTCCACGTCGAAATCAATCACTTTCACCGTTACCTGCTGATCAATGGCCAACTCTTCCGAGGGGTGGTTGATGCGCCCCCAGGAGATATCCGTCAAATGAAGCAGGCCGTCAATACCCCCGAGATCCACAAAAGCGCCGAAATCGGTAATATTCTTCACTGTGCCTTCGAGGACCATGCCCACTTCGAGCTGCGAAATGATCTCACGACGTTTTTCCTTAATATCGGATTCGAGAAGTATTTTCCTCGATAGTACAACATTTTTACGCAACTCGTTGAATTTGACAATTTTGAATTCATATTCCTTGCCGACGTGGTCGTCAAAATCCGTCACCGGTCTCACATCTATTTGTGAACCGGGGAGGAAGGCCAGGACAGAATCAATATCCACAACCATACCGCCTTTGATGCGACGTACAATTTTCCCAAAGACCGTTTTACCCGTTTCGTAAAACTCTCTCAATTCATTCCAACGCTTCAGGAAATCTGCTTTCTCCTTGGAGAGAATGAACTGACCTTTTCTGTTTTCGAAGCTGACGATGAGGACTTCAATATTATCGCCAATTTCCGGAACGGTTGTAAATTCGGACCGGTGCACCAGTCCTTCGGATTTAAAGCCGATATCGATGAATACTTCCCTGTCGGTGAGATTCACGACCTTTCCGGTGACCACTTCACCTTCCTGAATATCAGAAAATGATTTTTCATACATATCTTCAAGGGCTTCATCGATATGAGTTTCTTCATCTTCATCTTCAGAATACTGCTCAATCTCGTCCTGGGTGATGGTTTTAGGCGAGAGCAGAGCAGGGTCAAGATAATTGATGAGGACCGGTTCAGGTTCTTTGGTTTCCCCGACCTCTTCGTTTAAAGCCGGTACATCTTCGTCGCCGGCCTTTTCGGATTCCTCGTCATCTTCGTCATCGTCTTCTATCACTTCGACCTTAACGACGTTATCATCTTCGGTTCCGGTTGTCGGTTCAGGTTCCGAATCTGTATTTTCAACGACCGGTGCCGTTTCTGCTTCAGCTGTTTTTGTTTCTTCAGACTTCGGTTGAAGGTCATCAGATGCATTATCACTGCTGTTTTGGTCTGTTGCTTTGGGTTTTGAGTCCGTTGAATCTTCCACAGCCGGAGCGGTGGTATTTAACTGCTCTTCAGCGGTCTCTGATGTCTCCTCAATTTGAGGATTTTTTTCTGTATCGCTCATTCGTTACGAATAGCTCCTATGGTTTGGTTTAGTGTTAATGATTGCCCTGGACGATGTCAATAATTTTCTCTACCTGCTCTTCTATCGTGAGTCGGGTTGTATCTATCACAATTGCATCATCGGCTTTCTTCAGCGGTGAATGTTCTCTTGTGGAATCAATCCGATCTCGTTCTATGAGATCTTTCAGGATGGACTCGTAAGAAATCTTCACTCCTTTTTCCCGCATTTCGAGATAGCGGCGTTTGCTTCTGATATCCACGTCGGCTACAATAAATATTTTGTAGTCTGCATCCGGGAAAACCCGGGTGCCGATATCTCTCCCCTCCATGACCACGTTGTGGTTTCGGGATAATTTTCTCTGCAGATCAACCATTCTGTCACGAACGGCTGAAATTGAACTTACCTGACTTACAAAATTTGTGACGGGATTTTCTCTAATCGTCTCCGATACATCCCTGCCGTTTAAAAACAGTTTGCCGTCTGTGCTTAATTTCAGGTCAATGTTGTCCAGAGAGTGTTGAATTTGTGTCGGGTTTTTCAGTGAAACTTTGTGGTCAAGAAAGTACAATGTTACTGCGCGATACATGGCGCCGGTATCTATATGCAAAAAATTTAATTTTTTGGCAACCAGTTTAGCAGTGGTTGACTTACCGGATGCGGAAGGACCATCTATCGCGATTATCATTTTGTCAAAAATCTCCTAAATAAAGGCGTGAAATTTAATATTTTTATTGAAGTAAATTCAAATTAATAAAAGTTTCAGTTCTTTTTTTGACAATTTGCGATATTTTCCAGGCTTGAGGTTGTCGGCGCTGATCCCGGCAAAGGAAACCCTGTGAAGTTTTTTCACCCGGGAGCCCAATGCCGTAAACAACCGTTTTATCTCACGGTTCTTCCCTTCGGTGAGGATCACTTCCCAGATATACCTGCCGTTTTCGTGTTTGAGCAGCCTGATCTTTCCCCGTGACAGAGAGCCATCCTCAAGACGGATGCCCCCGGGAAATTGATTAATTTTCTCAGCAGGAATATCAGAGGTTGACATAACCTGATAGACTTTCCTGACCCTGAATTTCGGATGTGTCAGTTTATAAGCCAGGTCCCCGTCATTAGTGATCAACAGCGCACCTGTCGTATCCCTGTCCAGCCGGCCGACGGTAAACAGCCGTTCGGTCTGCGGCAGCAAATCCAGTACGGTCCTGCGGTTATGAGGGTCAGCGGATGTGGAAACCACCCCTTCAGGCTTATTGAGCAGATATACGACTTTTTCGGCGGACGTTTCCAGAACTCTGTTTTTATACTGTACAATGTCATCGGGTCCGATATCCGTCGAAAAATCACGGGTAACCTTGCCGTTCACTTTGATCAGCCCCTCCTGAATGAGGTCATCGCATTTTCTGCGGCTGGCCAGGCCGGCCTGCGCCAGAAATTTATTCAGTCTCATTTGGGGTCTCCCTGTTGTCTGAGCTGTTCATCACCAGTTGGTTTAATTCTTTTAATTTTGGGAGGTCGCTGATATCATTAAGACCGAAGGCTTTCAGAAATTCCTGGGTTGTACCGTAGAGCAGGGCCCGGCCAATCCCCTCATCCCGGCCCTTAATGGTGATCAATTCCCGCTCCAGCAGCGACCGGATGACACTGTCACAGCCTACACCCCGTATGCTCTCCACTTCCATCTTACTGATGGGTTGTTTATATGCGATGATAGCCAGCGCTTCCAAAGCCGCCGAACTCAATTTGAGTCGGTGCGATTTGGTAAACAGCCTCTGAATATAAAGATGATAATCGGGATGGGTGAGAATCTGAAACCCGCCAGCTACCTTGCCGATGTAAAGGGCTTTCCCGGCATCCGAATATTCTTCATTCAGTTGTTCCACAATCTCCTGCAGGTCCACATCCCCGCCGTCCATAACCTGATTCAGTTTCGCTTGCGTCAGGGGTTCCGGTGTTGCGAAAAGCAACGCTTCCACAATATTTTTCAAGCCAGATCCTCCCGGATGCTTATATATTTTTGACAAAGGCCGCCTGCCCTGATCAAACGGGCAGGCAGAATGATGAATTCTTTTAACGACCAGTGCATCATTCCATCCCCGTTAAAATGATCTCACCGAAGGGCGTATCCTGCTGCAGCTTCAGTTCACGGCTGCGCAGTAATTCCAGTACGGCCAGAAAGGTTGCAATGATCTTTAGCCTGGAGCGCACGGCAGTGACCAGTTCCCTGAAAGTCAGTCTGCGAACCTGCCTTAATTTTTCACGGATGAAGCCGATCTGCTGCTCAACGTTCACCGGTTCATGGCGTATTTCAAGCCCCGTGGACTTGGGCAGCTTGTCCATGACCTGTTTGAAAACGGAGAGCAGATCAAACAGAGAAACATTCTTTAAATAGGCAGAGGGATTTTCCTTTTGTTCTGAATATGAAATCTCCATCCCCCGGGGCCAGGTCTGTGAATGTGCTTCATGGCAGCTCCAGATCGCCCGGGCGGAGTCCTTGAATTGCTTATACTCCAGCAGTCGGTTCACCAGATCGGTGCGGGGGTCTTCAAGCTGGTCCTCTGACGACGTCTCGCGAGGCAGCAGCATTTTAGCTTTGATTTGCATGAGCATGGCAGCCATAACGATGAATTCGCCTGCAATCCGGATATTCAGCAATTTCATCAAATCCAGATATTCAGAATATTCTTTAATGATTATTGCAATGGGAATATCGTAAATATTCAGTTTATCCCGCTGAATGAAAAAGAGCAGCAGGTCCAGAGGACCTTCAAAATTTGCCAGTTGTACACGATAATTCATAATCTGTTTGCTTGATCAGATAGGCTGGTTATCCCTGCCCTTAAATACCACTTTCAGGATTTCAATGGAGTGCTTCATGTGTAATTCCCGCCCTGCTGACTTGCAACTAAGGGTTATACCCTGCCATGATAGTTTTAAGAAGTCCCGGTTCACCATTACGATACTGAATTGCCTGTGCCAGCCCTCACAATACGCGTCTAAAATACGCCATATCATCCAGATCAATTTACGGGCTATTATGGAAGTGTTCAAAACCGGAAAAGTATGGCCAACAGGGGTTTTCATTAAATCCGGTGACTATGCTCAACAATGGGTTCATCACTCTCCTGCCGGCTGATATAACCGGGAATTCCTTCTTCACCGCAATGATGACGGTTTAAGCAAACCCGGGCAGAGCTTATCAGCGGGGGTAGGGTACAAAACCCACTTTCCGATAGACCTTCGTAAGCGTCTTTTGGGCAAGATATCGGGCAGTGTCAGCACCGCTTTTAAGCAGGGTCTGCAGGTGTGATTTATCCTGCATCAATTCCGCATACCGTTTCTGAACGGGTTTGAGAAATTCCACCAGTAAATCGCTCAGTTCCGCTTTAAATTCCGAGTACAGTTTTCCTGCGAAACGGGCTTCAATCTCATCAGAAGAGAGATTCGAGATACTGGCATAAATATTGAGCAGATTATAGATACCCGGTCGTTCCTCATCGAATCGAATTTCTGAGCCGGAATCGGTCACGGCACGTTTAATCTTTCTGACGATCACTTCAGGGGGATCCAGCAGCGCAACCAAATTATTCAGGTTCTCATCTGACTTTGACATTTTACGTTCCGGTGCCTGCAGGCTCATGACCCGGGCGCCCACTTTGGGGATGAGGCCGTCTGGTACGACAAATGTCTCAGAATAGCGTGTGTTGAAGCGCTGGGCAACATTCCGGGCCAGTTCCAAATGCTGTTTCTGGTCATGTCCTACGGGAACCAGATCCGCCTGGTAGATGAGGATGTCCGCTGCCATCAGAACCGGATAGGTAAACAGTCCGGCGTTAATGTTATTCTCATGTTTCCCGGCCTTGTCTTTGAACTGGGTCATGCGGCTTAGCTCACCCATATAAGTTAATGTGTTCAGGATCCAGTTCAGTTCGGCATGCTGGGGCACATGTGACTGGATCACGATGAGTGATCTTTCAGGATCAATGCCGCAGGCCATGTACTGGGCCACGAAGGACAGGCAGCGGTTCCTCAGTTCGGAAGGAACCTGTTTTACCGTCAGGGCATGCAGGTCCACCACCAGAAAGATACAGTTATGAGAGTCCTGGAGCGCTACCCAATTTTTGATGGCCCCCAGATAGTTGCCGATACATAAATGTCCGCTGGGCTGAATGCCTGACAGGACTGTTTTTTTGGTTTTATCGTTCAATTTAAATCCCGTTTATTTTCGATCCATGAATAAATACTGTTTCCAGGCCTGCTGATGTTTTTTAACATGCTGCTGAAAGAAGGTGATACGCGTGGGTTTTTTGGGGATGCGCAGCAATTTCATGTTGGATTCACGCGGTGTCCGAAAGCCCTTCTTTTCATTGCAGGGCATACAGGCCGTGACAATGTTCTCCCAGGTTTCCTTCCCGCCGCGGCGTCGCGGGATGATATGATCCAGAGTCATGGGAACATTCGTTTTCCCGCAATACTGGCAGGTATAATGATCCCGTTTCAGTATATTCTTCCGGGTGAAACCGATATCCCGGAATCTGAAAGATGTGTAATTCTTCAGTTTCACCACGCTGGGGAGCTGCAGCGACAGGCTGGGTGAGTTGATGAATTCCCGATAATGCTCAAGAACTTCTACCTTTTCAAGAAACAGCAGAATAATGGCCCTTTTGGTAGGTGCAATAGAAATGGGCTGGTAATTCTGATTCAAGACCAAAACCCGTCGGTTTAATAGTGAATTCATGATCTAATTCCAGCCTTCAAATTCGGCATCACGTTCAGGACTCATATCCCTAATCAGCCTTTCAATGGACCTGGCCTCGGGTTCGGTGTCCTGCAATGACGCTGATACCAGGTTATCTCCTGAAAAAAGCGGGTCAATCCGTACCATCCCCTGACAATGCACGATACTGCCCGTTCCCGTTGCAATTCCCACATGGACGATCGTACCACCTCTGCGAAAAAAGATCAGGTCACACGGGACACAGCTGTGAAGCTCAATGCTCTCCAGCGAAGTCAGGGCAAACTGTTCACCGGAATCCCTGGGGATATCCAATCCCCAAAATTTAAATACCGTCTGCACGAAGCCGGAGCAATCAAAACCATAGGCCGTTCTCCCTCCCCAGAGATAGGGAACCCCCATCAGCTTCTCGGCAGTGCCGAGTAAATTCCCCCGGCTGAAATGTCCGGGCATTTTCTGGTGTTCCAGCCAGCCTGAATCACCGCCGGGCAGTTCAACCTGGTGCCAGCCGTTTTCTTTCCCTGTTTCGGGCAGCTTGGTGCCAAAGACCACTTCGGCCAGGATAGGAACGGTTCTTTCAGGGCGTTTGTAGATTTTGGCATGACGTTCACTAACTACGACTCCCGATCGCTTTTCCTGTTTTCCGCCCGTCTGAGTATAGAATTTATGGATCCAGCCCGTATAATTGTCCACCTGTCTCACCCGATACCAATTTCCCGATGTTTCCAAAATTTCAACCTGCTCCCACATAATGGCCTGATTGGTGAGCTCTGCGGTAAAGGACGGTGATCGGTATACACTGGCTACCGGTGTCCGGATCAGCAAATCAGCAGTTGTTTGGCGGTTGGATTCCACGACAGTTCGGAATTATTATCAGGAGACAATTCTCAGGAATTTCCGTTTCCCCACTTTGATCACATGTTCCGATTCCGGGGATAGGATCTGAAAAGGATCGGAAACTTTTTCACCATCCAGTTTTACGCCTCCCTGCTGAATCATACGCCGGGCATCGCCGTTGCTCGATAACAGCCCATTTTTCACGATGATGGATATAAGTTTTTCACTTTCGGTCAATTTGTACTCCGGCATCTCATCCGGATTTTCTTTGGAGATGAACAATTTATCGAATTCCTGCTCGGCCTGCAGGGCGGCACTTTCGTCATGGTACAAGGTCACAAGCTCTCTGGCCAGGCGACGTTTGAGATCCCGGGGATTGGATCTCCCCTGCTCCAGATCACTCGTTATGGCGGACAGATCATCGGCTGAAATTTCGGTGCCGTATTTAAAATAGGTTGCAATGAGCGTATCGGGAATAGAGAGCGTTTTCCCATAGATCTGATCCGGCGGATCGGTGATACCGATATAATTCCCCATGGACTTCGACATCTTTTCAACGCCGTCCGTTCCCACCAGCAAAGGCATGGTGATAATGACCTGGGGCTCCTGACCGTACTCCTTTTGCAAATCCCTGCCCACGAGCAGATTAAATTTCTGATCCGTGCCGCCAATCTCGATATCGGATTTCAACGCCACTGAATCGTAGGCCTGTGCCAGAGGATATAAGAATTCATGAATGGAAATGGGGATGCCATCCCGGTACCGTTTGGTAAAATCGTCCCGTTCCAGCATACGCGCGACCGTATATTTGGAGGCCAGTGCGATCACATCGTTGAAATTCAGGGCGTTGAGCCATTTGGAATTATAAACGACATTGAGTCTGTTTTCATCCAGGATCACAGATGCCTGATCAATATAAGACTGGGCATTGTGATGGGCTTCTTCCAGCGTCAGCTGCGGACGGGTCTTGTTCCGGCCGGTTGGGTCACCGATCATGGCGGTAAAATCTCCCACCACCAGTGTCACCGCATGTCCCAGGCGCTGAAAATCCCGTAATTTCCTCAAAACTACTGCATGACCAATGTGGAGGTCCGGGCGGCTGGGATCACAGCCCAATTTGATCTGAAGCGGTGTGTTACTGCTTTCAGCCAGTTTTAATTTTTCAATTATGGCGGTCTCCGGTATGATCTCTTCGGCATTGCGCCGGATCAGTACCAGCTGATCCTCGATTGGGGGGAAATGGCTCATATTACGGATTTCACTTTTTTTATCATTCTGTCTGTCTCCCTTTTCGTGTCTCGTTTTGCGATATCCTGACGCTTATCCCATTGTTTTTTACCCTTTGCCAGGGCAAATTCAACTTTGACATAACCGTGTTTAAAATACAGTGAAAGCGGTACCATGGTTGTCCCTTTTTCCTGCACCGAACGGGCCAGTTTTTTCAGTTCACGTTTCGTGACCAGTAATTTACGATCATGCACTGGTGTATGCGACGTATAGCCGGCGTGAGAATATTCACCGATATGCATACCGATAACCCAAAGCTCGTTATTCACTAAACGAACATACGCTTCTTTCACATTCCCCTTCCCCTCACGGAGGGCTTTAACCTCACTGCCCTGCAGCACTATCCCGGCCTCGAATCTTTCCAGCAAATGGAATTCGTGACGTGCTTTTCGGTTGGTGGCAATGATTTTATGACCCATAGGGTTTCCCGTATCTGTTTTGGATTTTCTTTACCCGACCTTATTCTGGTTGTTTGCCGGTGCCTCGCACAGATTGGCAGCAGCATGTTTTCATCTCTCCGGAGTTTCCTGGCGTTAATTTCCAAACCCTTCATTTTCAAATATCTGCTTTCACTGAAAATCAAGGCGGCAATTTACCCGGGTTCCCGAACCTGATTCAAGTTTATTTACTTGTTCCTGCTTTCCCAAGTCACCTAATTTTGGGCCCCGGAATTCAGGTCTAAATTGAAGCATGGATCGTGATTCCGGGAGTTTATTTACAGTCTTAATGCCCGGGTGGTGAAATTGGTAGACACGCTAGGTTCAGGGTCTAGTGATCATCTTCGATCGTGCTGGTTCGATTCCAGTCCCGGGCACAGTCCGTTGCATTAAAGCAACTAATTTCATCAAAGGCGTCCTTCGCCGTATAATCTCACCTCCGCTGCACCGTGTCTAATAGCCGCTCTTATGTTTATCATGCCCGTTGGAATTATGTCCAGGTTCATCGACATGATCAGGTATAATAACACAACACCGGTGCTGCTGCCGAACCCTGTTTCGTTTCACCTGGAATATCTTCCCCGGATCGGTTACGACAACCCCAATACAAAAAAGTCCGACAACTGCCGGACTTTTGTAGCGGCGCAGGGACTCGAACCCCGGACACTCGGATTATGATTCCGATGCTCTAACCAACTGAGCTACGCCGCCTCGTAAAAAAGCGGGCAAATTTATTGCCCTGGAATTATGCTAACCAAACGCTATTTAACCTGGTTTTCCAGCAGATCATAGACCAAACGCACAGCCACTCCGGTAGCGCCCACTTTGGGCAGATATTCCGGTTTTTTCGCACCCCAGGCGGTACCGGCAATATCCATGTGGCACCAGGGCGTATCGCCCACAAACTGTTTCAGGAACATTCCGGCAGAGATGGTTCCTGCCATGCGGCCGTCCCCGAGGTTTTTAATATCAGCAATCTTGGATTTGATATCTCCGAAATAATCTTCCCACAGGGGTAGTTCCCATACCCGCTCACCGGAATTCTCACTGGCTCGTTTGATCTCGGCCAGCAGGGCTTCATCATTGCCCATGATGCCACTGACCCGGTTCCCGAGGGCTATCAGTACGGCACCGGTAAGCGTGGCAAAATCCATCATTTTTGCAGGTTTATATTTATCGGTTACATAGGCCAGCACATCAGCCAGCACCAGACGGCCTTCGGCATCGGTATTGAGGATCTCGATGGTTTTGCCGTTATAGGCTTTGACGATATCTCCGGGTCGCTGCGCATTCCCCCCGGGCATATTTTCCGTTGATCCGATGGCGGCTATTATATTTAGTTTAGGCTGCAACTCTGCCACGGCTTTCATCACGCCGAGAACCGTTGCGCTGCCGCACATATCAAATTTCATTTCATCCATATTGGCCCCGGGTTTAAGGGAAATTCCGCCTGAATCAAAGGTTAGTCCTTTGCCGATCAGGGCAAAAGGTTTATCACCCTTTTTACCCCCCTTGTATTCCATGAGGATGAGTTTTGCCGGCTGGGCGGACCCCCGGGCAACCCCGTAAAAGGCGCCCAGGCCCAGGGCCTCAAATTTACTTTCATCAATAATAGTGGTTTTAAAACCCGGTGCGGCGCCTAGTTTTTTGGCTTCTTCCGCAAGAAATGTCGGCGTGGCCACATTTGCCGGATGGTTGGAAACATCTCTGGCTAAAAAGACCGCCTTTGACAGCGCCGTAACTTTCTTCAATATGGCAGCATCGGGTTTGCCGAGCAATTCAACGGTCTGAACCGTTTTTTCATTTTCTTTATCAGATTTATAATTTAAAAATTCATATCCCGTGATCATAAGCCCCTCGGTAAAGGCCTGCAGCAGGAGCTTTGAGGTCAGAGCAAAAGAAGCCGTATCTACTGTGATCTTTTTGACTTTCAAGCCATTGGCCCGATTCATGATCCGGGCGCCTGCTTTCCGAAAATCATCGGTGGTCAATTCAGATTTTTTACCGAGTCCGAACACAGCGATCCGTTTAATATCGGCATTCCCGTAAACCAGGATGCATTCGTCTGATTTTCCTTTAAAGGTTTCGATCTTCGCAGCCGCCGTCACTGAAGCCCGAAGCTCCCTGGTCAACCCTGCCGTCACCGTTGCCAGACTTTGCCCCTGGAGCAATCCCAACGCCAGAAATTCTGTTTTGACCGTTTCCAGTGTCTTCGTTGTTCGTTTTAAACCTTTCACATTTGCCATTATGACTCCCGATTTTATCGATTTTATCTTTTATCAATTCTGCTGTAAAATAGAAGGCAAAATTATCCTATATTATTTCCGTTAGTCAAGATGATACTTATGTCAGAAAATTCGTTCAATTTGGAGTTACTCCATGTATAAAACACCTCTTCTGGAAAAATCTGCCCTGAAAGAAAAAACCATTCTGATTACCGGTGGAGGCACAGGACTTGGCCGTTCCATGGCAAAGGGGCTGCTTGAAGCCGGTGCAAACGTTATCATTACCAGTCGAAAGACCGAGGTCATCCGCAAAACCGCCGCTGAACTCGCCGACATTACGGGGGGGCAAATCATGGCCGTCACGGGGGATGTCCGCAAATACAGCGACATCGAAAAGGTCCTCGCCGCCGGAATCGATCAGTTCGGCGCAGTGGACGCCCTGATCAACAATGCTGCCGGGAATTTCATCAGCCCAACCGAAAGACTCACACATAAAGCCTTCGATATCATCGTGGATATCGTCCTGAAGGGCAGCTATAACTGCACGCTGGCGCTGGGAAAATATTGGATCGAACACAAGCACAACGGGACAATTCTCAACATCGTCACGACCTATGCCAGCACGGGATCCGGATTCGTGGTCCCCTCAGCCTGCGCTAAAGCCGGCGTTTTGGCAATGACCCGCTCTCTTGCCGTGGAATGGGCGAAATACGGCATCCGCTCAAACGCCATAGCCCCGGGTCCTTTCCCCACAAAGGGTGCCTGGACGCGCCTGTTCCCCGCTGAGTTGGCTGAAAAGCTGGACCCCAAACGGCGTATCCCTCTGAATCGTTATGGACATCATCAGGAACTGGTGAATTTGGCGGCCTATTTATTATCTGAGTACTCGGCATTCATCAATGGCGAAGTGATCACCATCGATGGCGGAGAGTGGCTTAAGGGCGCCGGAGAATTTAACTGGCTTGAAATGGTCCCGGGAGAAATGTGGGATCAAATTGAAAAGTCAATTCGGAAAAGATCTAAAACGAAACCGTCTTCATAAGTTAGAAAGGAGGAAAGATCATGAAAATTAAACTAATGCTGATCCTGATGATGCTAACTTTCTTGCTGGGTCAGGAGCGGTCCTATCTCTATACCAGCGGAAATCCGGCAGAGTCCGGTGGATACCTCATTGCAGCCAATGATACCCTGAATTTTTCCATGAGCCTGCGACTTAGCACCTATGCCCTTTCCGGCATCGAATATTTCGGATTTTATCTCGATCTGCTCTCGGATACCGGCAATTTGACCGCTACGCTCTATTCCGGGAGTTCCACTGCACCTGGAGAGGTCATATCAAGCGCTGACTTTTCCTTTACCCGAGAGGATGACCGGGACAGGAATATGATCCTTATTGCCCCCACAGACTGCCTTGAGATCGAGTCTGCAGCCTACTATTGGTTTTCCCTGCAGGCCTCCGATCCGCAGACGCTGGTGAGGTGGCAGTATTCACAAAATAATAATATACCTTTCTGCACCAGCAGCGATGACTGCCAGACGTGGAATGAGCTCACATTCGGTACACCGGGAGCCGCCTTCATCTGGGGCAGCCGCCTGTATCAGTCTTCCTTCGACGGCGATTTGAACCTTGATTATTCCCTGGATATCACCGATATCGTACTGCTGGTCGCTTATATTCTGAATCAGGAAGAGCTGAGCCCTGAACAGATAGGACTTGCCGACCTATATGCTGATGGTAACATCGATATTCTGGACATCGTGGCACAAGTGGACATTGTGCTGAACGGTTTCCCGGAGCATATGCCCGAATTTGCCCTTGAAGACCTTAATGACAACTCCCCCTCTTTCGGTGAATTGGTGGGACCGCCCAATTTTCAGGGGGATATTTCGTGTTATTACTTCGGACATGCCGGGTGAGGTCTCTGCCAACACCGGTTCGGTGTCTTGAATGAGCTCTACCTGACCCTGCTTTCCGAAGGGATTGATGATATCCGCTTCATGGGCATTAACGGCCCCATGTATATCGATGATAATTACCAGAATATGATCAACGGACGCATTCTGCCATGGGTCCAGGACACGGAGGAATCCAATATCTGGTACGACTGGGATGTGACCCTGCGGGACCTGTTCATCCTGGACCGCAACGGTAATTTTGTCACCAAAATCAACCTGACGACCTATAACCCGGATCCCAACACGCCCTGTGCAACAAATTATGATGCGCTGTATGAGCTGCTGATCTCACTCCGGGAACGCTGAGGTGATGACAGCGAAGTGAATAAATGACGATCGATCAAAAGAGCGTACAGAGGCCGTTTCTATCTGCGGGGTCACTGAGTTTTTCCCACATTTAAGACCCCAAATTGGTTGTCCGGTGGAAAATATCTGCTCTATATTTCTGCCCCCGCATACAGGAGGATTAGTCCTAATTGGTAAGGCAGCGGTCTTGAAAACCGCCGGGTTCACACCCATGGGGGTTCGAGTCCCTCATCCTCCGCACCTGGAGAGTTCGCATAATGGTATTGCAGCGGATTGCTAATCCGCCGGGCCGTATTTGGCCTGTGGAGGTTCGAGTCCTCTACTCTCCGCGTTTTCACGACGAGAAACCCCTCAACCTGGAGGGGTTTTTTATTGGGATTTGAAAATTCTCAAAAACGTCTCAAAAGGCCAAATATGGTCAAATATGGCCATGTTATGTCACAAATCCGTCACAATTTTGTCACAACTATTGACCTCTTTTGAGGGAACTA
>JAADGM010000141.1 GCA_013152375.1 FCB group bacterium
CACTATGACGGCTCAAGTTTTGAGCAGATGGAGAGCGGGACGGATGTGGATTTGCTTGGTATATCCGGTTCCGGTGAGAGTATCTGGGTCTGTGGCTACAAAGACTTCGAAGGAGCTGTTGTATTGGAATACCGTAATAATTCCTTTGAGACAGTTTATCAAAGAACAGAAAATATTTCACAAATAAATCCGGATTCTCTTTCAGGGAAAACAATGAACCTCTGGACAAATACCCCAGACAGTGTCAATGTTCTAACACCTATTGGGATTTACCGGATAGGTTACAACAGTGAAGGGGCCGCACACCTCATCTCACAATATTGGCAGGGATTTCCCTGGAGTATTGGTGGTAACTCGAATAATGATATCTTTACAGCCGGTGATTTTTCTTCGGTTTACCATTATAACGGTTCGACTTTTCAGCGTTATACAGACTTTTCAGGCAGGATCAGTACACAGTCAATCGATATGAAAAATGATATTGTATGTCTTGTGGGTCTCGACTATGAGACCGGCCGGGCCATTGTAGTGAGGGGACATAGATAATAATAAAATTTGCTGCACAGAGAGCGGATGCGGGTTAATGACTGACCGGTCCACCCGCACACTTTTGCAATAAGAATCAAACCTGTCCGAGAATATGAATTAACGGCAGGAAAACTAAATTTCTCCGGTTGTATCC
Organism: FCB group bacterium; assembly: GCA_013152375.1. GTDB lineage: Bacteria > Fidelibacterota > Marinisomatia > SCGC-AAA003-L08 > JACNLC01 > JAADGM01. The sequence continues at coordinate 683 of JAADGM010000141.1, forward strand.
ATTCTTCCCCAATTCTGTTTGGTTTCCGGGGTAATATCCTTTTACACAGTTTCCTATCCCAAGTAATCATAAAATACAATTAATTTTGTATGGCGGGATAGACCCAAAAAAACAAAGGAGGGTGTACAAATGACAAAACTATATCGGTTCCTTATTTTCACAGCTCTGGCACTGCAATTCTTAGCAGCACAAATCGGTCAGATGTTCACGGGGGATCTTCATTTTCAGTATTCCGGTGCGCTTAATGGTGATTTCGATGCGGTCTTCGTGAATGAAGACAGTCTCCAGTTCCCTACCAGTGGTGCCGCTGCCGGGGTTTGGACGGATTCTACAGGAGCCCATATCTTATTACCGGCCTTGCGGCCCACCCCCGGTGTGGACCAGTCTGTGGACCTGTTCCTCATGATGATGCGGGATGATGACGGCGTCATTGAACCCCAGACCTGGGAGGTTTATCCTCCTGACAGCGGAGACCCCTTGAGTAATTCAGCCGAGTTTTTTTATATTCCCGAATTGGATTCCGCTTACATCTACGACCTCATTTCCCCTGTGATCAATGGTGAAATAGACAGTACCAATATCGGCCAGTATTTTATAGATGCCCTCTCCGGTTTGATTTCAGAGGCCTACATACCGTTGACCGGCAATATCTCTCTGGATACTTATGATGACCAGGGGATGACGGGCACTTTCTCCGGCAGTCTGATGAAATTAGCCTTTCCGCCCCTTTTCCTGACGATCAGTGGCGGGACCTATGATCTGGTTGCACCGCTCAACGGTCTGGGACCGGCCCCTCCGCAAAATCTGACTGCCCAGTTAACTGAGGGAGGTGTCCAGCTCGGCTGGGATCCCATGGACGGAGGACTTTTGTCCGGTTTCAATATTTACCGCAGCGAGGATGATATAACCTACTCCCAGCTGGCACAAGTGGGAGGCTCGGAAAACAGTTATATCGATTTTGAGGTCAGTCCTGGCAGCAGTTATTTTTACTATGTCACGGCAGTGGGATTGAATACTGTCGAAAGTGATCCTTCCAATGTTGTCACAATAGAAGTTCCCGGTGTCCTGTTGGGAGACCTGAATGCTGACGGGAATATCGATGTTCTGGATGTCGTTCTGCTGGCCAATATCGTCCTCGGTGCGGAGGCCACGGATTATGAACTCATCGCCGGCGATACCAATGAGGACGGCGTACTGGATGTGTTGGATATCGTACTTGTGGTCAATATCATCCTCGGTAATTAAAACAACTATCCGGCACTTTATATCAAGAATAAACCTGCGGTAAGCCGCGCCAATATTTCAGGAGTGAACTCATGAAAAGTCTGCTTATTTTTCTCATTATCATTTTTAACTTAGTGCTGGGCATCACCATTGATATCCCCGGGGATTACAGTACCATTCAAGAGGGCATTGACAATGCCGTCAGCGGCGATATCATCCTGGTTCAACCGGGGACTTACCGGGAACTGTTGAACACTCAGGGCAAACAGATAGAATTTCAATCCCTGTATGCCGTGATCGGAGATATATCCTATATCGATAACACAATCCTATCAGGTGATCTGGACGGCAACGGCACAGGAGACGGCACTGTGATCACGATTGAAAATGAGCAGTACAACGAAAACGCACATTTTATAGGATTCACCATAAGGGCTGGTGTGAGCGTAGAAGGAGGTGGGATGTATTGCTTCCAGAGTGCGCCGACGATTTCAAACTGTAAATTTTTAGGGAATAGCGCAGATTTCGGCGGCGGGCTGTGGGCTTTTAATTCTCAGATCATTATTGACGGTACGATTTTCAGAGAGAATTCTGCAACGGAAGGGGGCGGGATCTATGCCGCGTCCTCCACAATTGAGCTCACGGATTCCATTCTCGAGACAAATGATGCAGAGCGGGGCGGTGGGGTCTTTGAGCTTTATTTCACTGAATTTACAAATCTCCGTACTTTCTATTACAACAATACCGCTGATTACGGCGGCAGCATTTATTCGGAGCTGGACAACTGCCAGATCATCAATTGCACCCTGACCGGTAACAGCGCACTGTTCGGCGGGAATATTTATATTGGCAGTCAGGGGTCCGTAACGGTTCTGAACAGCATCTTCTGGAATGATATCCCCGAGGAAGTTTATTTCAACCAGAATGAATTCAGCGGCAGCTTCACCGTTTCATATTCTGATATTGATGGCGGAGAGGCGGGAGTCGCGACCAACAATAACGGCGTTCTGAACTGGAATGAGGGCAACATCAACGGTGATCCTCTGTTTTTGGACCCGGAGAACGATGATTTTCATCTCACTACAGACTCTCCCTGTATCGATGCGGGGAATCCGGATCCCCAGTATGATGACCCGGACGGCACCCGGAATGATATGGGGGCCTCCTTTTTCGGCCAGCTCCCCGGATGTATGGATCCTGCGGCCTGCAATTACGATGACCTTGCCAATCACGATGACGGGTCCTGTCTTTACGAGGACTGCTTCGGTGAATGCGGCGGGTCGGCGTTTATAGATGACTGTCAGGAATGTGTCGGCGGCAGTACGGGTCTGGAGCCGAATTATGCCCTGGACGACTGCGGGGTCTGCTTCGGCAGCAATGCCGACCTGGACTGCAATGGCGATTGTTTCGGATCGGCAGTTGAAAATGAATGCGGCTGTGTGGACGGCAACACGGGACTTGAACTCGATTACTGTTATGGCTGCACAGACCCGGCCGCCCTGAATTACGACCCAGCTGCCTGGATTGAAAATGGCAGCTGTTATTATGACTACGATATTCTGGGCTGCACCGATGCAGCCTCCTGTAATTATAATCCGGATGCCACTTATGATGACGGGAGTTGTCTCTATTTGGACTGCGCCGGTGAATGCGGGGGGACTGCCGTGGACTCCGAATGCGGCTGCGTGGGCGGCGGTACCGGTCTCGAGTCTGGATTTTGCATCGGCTGTACGGATCCGGCTGCGATAAATTACGATCCCGTTTATACGATCAACGACGGGAATTGTCAGTACGGTCTGCCCGGTGACATCAATCAGGATAATGGTGTAAATGTTTTGGATGTGGTTACCATTGTAGATATGATCCTTAATATGGCAGAGCCCACGCCGTATGAGCTGAACACCGGTGATGTCGATTGCGGAGGGACCCTGGACATTGTGGATATCGTGATCATCATCAATTGTATTATTAACAGCGAATGTGATATGGGTTGCGGGAACCGGAGCGGGGAGCAAGCGGTTCTTCCGCCGGTCATTATCACCACATCCAATCGGGTTTTACACATTGCCGCAGAAGAACCCATCGGCGGTTTTCAGCTCCGCACAAGCGGAGATTTTGGTCTTTCAGTTTCAGATCTTCCCGAGGGCTGGCAGCTCCATAAAAAGGACGACATCCTGCTGGCCTTTGATATTGACAGGAGTCATCCGACGAGAGAAATTTTGCTGAACTATTCGGGAGAACTTACCGTTATGGAAAGCATCGTGACCAATCTTGCAGGAATAAAGCTTAACCCAGCCCTGAATTCGGCGCCCTAGTCAGCAGGGAATAATCTCCACCCTACCGGCTCTCACAAGATAACCGTCGGGATCGACGGGTCAAGGTGACGAGAGGGATTTGCGGTGTTCTTTCAGGATGCAGCGGTCCTGTACGGTGAGCAGACCCGCGTCCGAGGCAATCTTCACGGCTTCATCATTCCTCACGCCTTCCTGAAGCCAGAGTGCTTTTGCACCGATCTCAATTGCCGTCTTTGCGATGGGCAGACAGGCTTCTCCCTTTCGGAACACATCCACAATATCTACTTTTACCGGGATATCCTTTAAAGTTGGATAAGAGGTCAAACCCAGAATTTCGGTATGCCCGGGATTTACCGGGATAACCTCGTACCCGTTCGCAATCAGATAAAGGCCCACACCATGGGACGGGCGTGCCGGATTGGGGGACAAACCGACGATGGCGATTGTCCGCATAGCTAATATTTCTTCGATGGTGTTCATATTTACTTCTGTCCTGGTTATGATGAAAATTGAAATCTGACAGGGGCTGCAAGCTCTTTATTCATCAGTTGGAAAACTCTTCATTAAAATAATAAATCAAGCCCTGCGAAACAGATTATTAAAAATATAGCCTACAATGTTAGGGTTCTCCTGGAGCCGCCGGATGGAATAGGCATACCATTCGGGACCGAACGGGACATAAACCCTGACCTTGTATTTCATTTTAATGAGTTTTTCGAGCCAGCCGGACATGGGAACGCCATAAAGTACCTGGAATTCAAAACGGTCTGAGGGGACTTTGAGGTCCCGGATCAAATGCAGGCAATCCTTCAGCAGCACAAGGTCATGGGTTGCAATCCCGACATATCCTTCGTGATCAAATAAATACTTCAATACCTTCAGGTAATTCTTATTGATCTCATGGCGGTCCTGAATGGCAATATCAGGGCTTTCCCGGTATATCCCTTTACAGAGCCGGACATTGAGTTTTGGACCCACTCTTTCTTTCAAATCGTCTTCTGTGCGGAAAAGATAGGCCTGCAAAACTGTGCCCACACTATCGTATTTTGCCAAACATTCATCAGCGAGTTTCAGAGTGATATCCGTCGTTTTGGAATTTTCCATGTCAATCCGCAAAAAATTACCCGACTCTGCAGCTTTACCCACGAGTTTGAGCAGGTTTTCTCTCAAAATCTGCTCACCGATATCGAGACCGATATGACTCGGTTTAACGGAGATGTTGCAGTCCAGTTTTCTTCGTTTGATGGCGTCGAATAACTCGCAATACTTCTGAGTGATCATAAAAGCAGTATGCTTAGTACGGGTATGCTCCCCCAGGATGTCTATGGTAGCCATGAACCCTTTGGCGTTGAGCTTCCGGACTACCTCAAAGGCCTCTTCGCAGGACTCTCCAGCGACATAACGCCCCGCCACAAATCTTACAAAAAAAAGAGGGAGATGAGGGATAAAAAACAATATGAGACGGTTAAATAGTTTGATCATTCCGCATCAAATTTAGGGGGGCTAAATCTATATTCTCAAAGGCGTATTTTAAAGAAGAAGTAAAAATTATAAATCCATATTTTTTTCTGTGAATAACGCTTGACTAGCGGAAAAAATACCGAATAAATTTTCGGCCTGATTCTGAAAGAAAAATTGTGTATACAGATTTCGCACCCATTCTGATTTTTATTTTCTTCGCCCTGCTCCTGATCGGAGCTCTTTTTGTATTACAGAATATTATTTCACCAAAACAAAATAAAGGTGGTGATAAATTAAATACTTATGAATGTGGTGAAGTCCCCGAAGGCTCAGCCTGGGTCAAGTTCAATATCCGTTTTTATGTCGTTGCCCTGATCTTCATCATCTTCGATGTAGAAATCCTGTTTATGTTTCCCTGGGCGGTGGTATTTCAGAAAGTGGGTTTGCTGGCTCTGGTAGAAATGCTGATCTTTCTCCTGATTCTGATTGTGGGATATGCCTATGTGTGGGTTAAAGATGATTTAAGTTGGGTGAAAATGACGGTACGGTACGGCAGGGGACGGTATGCTCCTCTTCAGAAGAAGGGGAGTGACTCCTGATGGATTATACGCTCCTCGAAAAATTCAACAAAGACAATATCATTGTCGAAAAAATTGACAATTTGGTAAATTGGGCCCGGGCAGGTTCCCAGTGGTATTTTCAATTCGGACTGGCCTGCTGCGCAATTGAAATGATGGCTGCTGCAGCTCCCCGGCATGACCTTGAGCGTTTCGGTGCCATGCCCCGGGCGACACCCCGCCAGGCGGACGTGATGATCGTTGCAGGCACGGTCTCCATCAAAATGGCGGAACGAGTCAAAAGACTTTACGAACAAATGGCGGAGCCCCGTTATGTCATATCCATGGGAAGTTGTGCAAACTCGGGCGGTCCCTACTGGCAGTACGGTTATCACGTGCTGAAAGGAGTTGACCTCATCATCCCTGTTGACATTTATATTCCAGGCTGCCCTCCCCGGCCCGAGGCTCTCATCGAAGGGCTTCTGGCCTTACAGGAGAAAATCCGGGAAGAGACCCCCTTCAGGAAGAAAGACTGATCATGGAATTTAATCAAATTATCGAACTGTTTGAGATCAGGTGCCCGGGTTGCGTAACCGTTGTTGAGGGTCAGCAGGCCCTGACTGTACAGGCGGAAAAGTGGCCAGAAGTCGCCAAAATCCTAAGCGAAGACCCCGATCTGACATTTGATTCCCTGATGTGTCTCACCGGCTACGATAAAGGAACCGGTGACGCGCTCGGTGTTGCCTACAACTTCCATTCAATGTCAAAATTACATAAGCTTGAAATTCGGATTGAGGTTCCCAGAGAATCCGCCGAGATCCCTTCGGTTGCCAATATCTGGCGCGCAGCAGACTGGCATGAACGGGAGGTCTATGATCTCTTTGGCATAACCTTTACGGGCCATCCGGACCTGAAAAGGATCCTTCTGCCGGATGATTGGGAGGGCTATCCGCTGCGTAAGGATTATGAAACACCGGATTATTATCACGGCATGCCCATTCCAAAAGATAAAACGGGTTGGGAATAATGGCTGAACAGTTAAAAGATTTTTCTCTGCTGCACTCCGACGAAATGATCCTGAATATGGGTCCTCAGCATCCCAGTACGCACGGGGTGCTCCGGCTGAAAATCCACACCGACGGAGAAATCGTTTCCAGAATCGAACCCATCATCGGATACCTGCACCGCTGTTTCGAAAAACATTGTGAATTTCTTACCTACGAGCAAATCGTACCCTTTACGGACCGCACCGATTATCTCGCGGCCATGAATATGAACGATGCCTATGCCCTTGCGGTGGAAAAACTGCTGGAAATTGAAATTCCCGAGCGGGTGCAGTATATCCGGGTGATCATGGCAGAGCTTCAGCGCATCGCCAGCCACCTGGTTGCAGTGGGAACATTTGGTCTGGATGTTGGAGGGATCACACCCTTCACCTGGACGATCCGGGACCGGGAACGCATTCTGGATCTTTTTGAATACGTCTGCGGCGCCAGGCTGCTCTACAATTACATCTGGGTGGGTGGTGTTTCCCATGATCTGCCTGAAAAATTTATCCGCCGAACCCTTGAATTTCTGGATTATTTTGAGCCCCAGATCGAAGAGTACAACCAGATATTGACCTACAACAAAATATTTATTGAACGAACCGCGGACGTGGGAACGCTCACCCCTGAGGTTGCCATTAATTACGGCTGCACCGGCCCGGTTCTCCGGGGTTCCGGTGTGAAATGGGACCTGCGTAAAACGGAGCCCTATGCCGTTTATGATAAATTCGATTTCGATATTGCAGTCGGGGATGGCCGCATGGGAACGGTCGGAGACACCTGGGACCGTTATTTTGTGCGTATTATCGAAATGAAGGAAAGCGTTAAAATTTTACGTCAGGCGCTGGCGCAGATCCCGGACGGCGATGTGCATGCTGCCGTTCCCAAAAAAGTAAGGATCAAAGAAGGCTCGGTTTATTCGCGCTACGAATCTGCAAGGGGAGAAGTCGGCTTCTATATCATTGCAGGCGGTAAAGACAAACCCATGAGGGTCAAGATGCGCTCACCTGCTTTCTGCAATCTCAGTGTGTTGAGTGAAATCGCCGAAGGCTGGATGATCTCCGACGTGATCGCTATTCTCGGCAGTCTGGATATTGTCCTGGGAGAAATTGACCGATGAATTCGGTGATCGACAGTATGATGAAGATTTTTGGATCCCTGGGAACCGGGAACTCGGCCCTGGGTCTGGTGCTTGCCGTTGTCATTGCAGGGCTGGTCGTCTTCACGATCATGGCGGTCATGGCCATCGTTGCGGTTTATTTCGAGCGGAAAGTCTCTGCCTTCATGCAGGATCGGATCGGACCCATGGAAGTGGGCATTTTTGGATTTAAAGGCGGTAAGCAATTCTGGGGTGGTATTGGTCAGACTCTGGCCGATACCGTTAAATTGCTGGTAAAAGAGGATATCCTCCCGAAAGAGGCCGATAAAAAACTCATGATCATGGCGCCCTTTATTATTTTTATTGCCTCCTTTCTCACTTTTATCGGTGTGCCCTTATCAGATGGTCTGGTGGTTTCGGATTTCAATATCGGTGTTTTTTATATCATGGCGGCGGGAAGTATAGGTGTTATCGGTATTATTCTGGCGGGTTGGTCTTCCAATAACAAATGGTCGCTCTATGGAGCTCTGCGCTCGGCAGCCCAGATCATAAGTTATGAAATTCCCATTGGACTGTCTCTAATGCTGGTGGTCATCGTCGTGGGAAGCCTGAATTTTGGAGATATCGTGGCCTGGCAGGCTGATCATCGCTGGTTTTTTATTCACAGCCCCTTTGCTTTCATTGCCTTTATTATCTATGTCATTGCCGGTGTGGCAGAAACCAACCGAACCCCCTTCGATATTCCAGAGGCCGAGTCAGAGCTTGTTGCGGGTTGGATGACAGAGTATTCCGGTTTTCGCTGGTCTATTTTTTTCATGAGCGAATATGCCAATGTCCTCATCATCAGCATCATCGCTTCCATCATATTTTTAGGCGGATGGCTTTCTCCGCTGGCCATCTTTGGGGTTCATGTTTCCTGGCTGGAAGGACCGCTCTGGGGTCTCTTCTGGATTTTTTCGAAGGCCGTCTTTTTCGTATTTGTGATGATGTGGTTCCGGTGGACATTTCCCAGATTGAGGGTTGATCAGTTAATGTATTTTTGTTGGAAAGTCCTGATCCCCTTTGCCCTGGCTAATCTTATTTTCATTTCAGTTTGGGAGCTGATCTTCTGATATGGGCGAGTATTTTAAAAATATTTATACGGGACTCCAGTCATTTATCGCCGGGCTGCAGCTGTCTCTGCACCATTATCATTCCCGGAAAAAGCTGGTGGCAACGCTTCAGTATCCGCATGAAAAGTGGCCCGTGGAGGAGCGGCATATCGGGTTCGATCTGCAGGAGTACAATGTTGTCCGGTCCCGCCTGCACGTGGATATCAACGACTGTATCGGCTGTAATCAGTGCGTGCGTGCCTGTCCGGTTGACTGTATCACCATCGAGAGTGTCAAACCTCCGAAGGGGAGTGAATTTGACCCTGGCACAACCAGTAACGGGACTCAGAAACGAATGCTGGTTGCCCGTTTTGACATTGATCTGACGGAATGCATGTTTTGCAATCTGTGCACCTATCCCTGTCCGGAAGATTGTATTTACATGGTAGGGGGACCCAACAGCGCCAAGCATCAGATTGAATATGAATACAGCAAGCGTGACCGTAAGGACCTGATTTTCCGTTTTGCAAATCCTTCTGAAGAAGAGATCATTGCCGCAGGCGGTGCCGACTATCTGGCCAAAAAGAAGGGGCTTCCGCCACCTGAAAAACCGGCTGCAGAGCCCAAGGCTAAACCCAAAACAGCCGAACCCAAAATTAATTATGAACCGGTGAATGCCATTACCGACCGGATGACCCGGAGTCTGGCGAAAAAGGCCTATACTGCGGCTGTCCGCGCCGGGAAGACAGCAAGTGAAACAGCCGTGGCTGTAAAGCAGGCCCTGGAAGAAGCAGGTAAATATTCATCCGATCTGGACACGGTGATGGAAAGTATCGGAAAAGCGGAACTAATGACACAGGCCGGTCCGGCACCTGAAAAGAAAGTCGTGGAACAGCCGGCTGGTGGACTCGACATAAAATTACTGAATGATCTCACTGACCGCATGACCCGCGGCATTGCCAAAAAAGCGTTTATGGCAGCCACGCGGGAGGGGCAGGATGCCAAAGCTGTTGTCCGCTCGATTCAGACAGCGCTGGAAGCAGCAGACAAATTTACGGATGAGGTCAAAGCTGTTCTGGCGAAGCTGGAGTCCCCCGGGGAAGCACCTGTAAAACCTGCAGCGGCTCCGAAAACTGCAGCGCCTGCTTTGAATATCAAGGTGCTGAACGGAATCTCTGATAAAATGACCAGGGGGTTGGCGAAAAAAACCTTCATGGCCGCCCAGCGGGCAGGTAAATCGCCGGCTGATATTGTCACCGAAGTGAAAGAGACCCTGGAAGATGCGGGTAAACTGACACCTGAATTTGCGAAAATTATTGATTCACTGCGGGAGGATGCGTGATGGCTGAGGTTGCTTTCATAATCATTGCCGCCATAACTCTGGCATCGGCCTTTTTTGTCGTTTTCAGTTCTAACCTGATGTACTCGGGTGTGGCACTGTTTTTTACGCTGTTCGGTGTTGCCGGCCTGTATGTTTTCCTCTATGCCGACTTTCTCGCCGCCACCCAGATCATGGTCTATGTGGGTGGGATCATGGTCCTGATCCTGTTTGGTATTATGCTTACCAACAAGATTGCTTCTACGGACCTGAGACAGGCAAACCGGGGCAGGTTCATGGCTGGTCTTAGTGCCTTCATCCTGTTTCTCCTTATTTCTGCCATTGCAGTCACCACCCAGTGGCATACAGGCAGTCCCCAGTTTCTGGATACGACTGTTGCCAAACTGGGAATGATGATCCTGTATCAGTATCTGCTGCCTTTTGAAGTTGCCTCCATTTTATTGCTGGCAGCGCTGATTGGTGCCGCCTTATTATCGAGGAAGAAATAATGGATAATCTGCATTCATATCTGATCATCAGTTCAATTTTATTTTCTCTGGGGTTGTTTGGGGTCATGACCCGGCGTAACGGAGTTGCGGTACTCATGGGTATTGAGCTGATCCTGAATGCCGCGAACCTCAATTTTGTGGCCTTCAACCGCTTTGGGGGCATGGCCGAATTGGATGGCCAGGTATTTGGCATTTTTATCATCGTTCTGGCGGCAGCAGAGGCCGCAGTTGCTCTGGCGATCATTATCAATCTGTTTAAAAACCATGAGACTGTTAACATTGACAGCGCTGATCAGATGAAAGGGTAACCCTGATGACACCTACGCTAATGTTCGCTCTAGCAATTTTATTCCTGCCTCTGCTCTCATTTGCATTTCAGATCTTTTTCGGCAGTAAAATCGGACGGGCCGCTCACTGGTTTTCTCTGGCAGCCCTTGGCGTGACCCTCAGTCTGGCATTGAGCTTTTTTGCGAATATCTTCATCACGCCGGGTTATGCCCTGCTGGATGTCAGCGCGGTCTGGTTCTCTTCCGGAAGCTTTACCGTTGAGCTCGGCATCTACATCGATAACATTGCTGCCGTCATGCTGGTGGTTGTATCTACCATCTCTTTTCTGGTTCACATCTACTCAACGGAATATATGCGCGGTGACCCCAGATATACCCGCTATTTCGGATACCTGGGCCTGTTCACTTTCTCAATGAATGGAATTGTACTGGCCAACAGTCTGCTGATGATGTATGTGTTCTGGGAACTCGTCGGTATCAGCTCATATTTGCTGATCGGGTTCTGGTTTGAAAAACAATCCGCCGCCAGCGCCGGAATGAAGGCTTTTTTAACCAACCGGGTGGGCGACATTGGCATGTTCATCGGCATCCTGCTGCTGTTCATGCAGCTTGGGACTTTTAATATACAGGCTATTGCCGAGCAGGTGGAATTCGGAGCTTTTGACGGAACCGGTCTCCTGCTCACCATCGCCGGCATTATGGTTTTCATGGGTGCCATCGGAAAGTCTGCTCAATTTCCGCTGCATATCTGGCTGCCCGACGCTATGGAAGGCCCAACTCCCGTGAGTGCTCTGATCCATGCGGCGACCATGGTGGCAGCCGGTGTCTATATGACGGTTCGGATATTTGCTTTCCTGACGCCTGCAGCTCTGGAATTTGTCGCCGTCATCGGCGGTATCACGGCTCTCATGGCGGCAATCATCGCCATCACGCAGGTTGATATTAAAAGAGTACTGGCCTATTCTACCGTGAGTCAGTTGGGCTATATGGTCATGGCCCTGGGGGTAGGGGCTTTCCAGGCCGGTTTCTTCCATCTTACAACGCATGCCATGTTCAAGGCCTGCCTTTTTCTTGCCAGCGGTTCCGTGATTCATTCCATGCATCATGCTCTGCATAAAATTGACGACCACAGTACAGACCCACAGGATATGCGAAATATGGGCGGCCTGCGGAAAAAAATGCCCATCACCTATATTTCTATGGTTGTTGCATCACTTTCTATTTCAGGAATTCCCTTTTTCACGGGATTTCTCTCAAAGGATGCGATTCTTGCGGGAACGCTGGCCTATTATCATCTGCACCACGGCTGGACGATCTTCCTGCCCATTTCAGGTTTTGGAGCCGCCATCATTACGGCATTTTACATGTTCAGGCTGATCTTCATGACCTTCCACGGGGAGCCCGCCCGCAAAGACATCCATGAGCACCTTCACGAAACTCCGGGCGCCATGACCACACCGCTCATCATATTGTCGGTTTTGAGTCTGGCCTTCGTCTTCACGATACCCTCGACGGTAAACCCCTTCAACAGTCAGGGTTGGTTTACCTCTGCAATTCACACCGGTGAGAATTTTGCCGGACTCGATATGGAGGTCGTGGGAGAAGCCCTTCATCATGCTCATGAACCGGCCATGATGATCTCACTCACCGTTGCAGCACTGGGAATCCTGGCCGCTCTGTTGTTCTATCTGTTCAAGGTTGTCGATGTGGAAAAACTGACCCGGCGGGTAAACAAGCTGGGTTTATACAATCTCTCATTTCACAAATTTTATATCGATGAGATCTATGATGCTGTCCTCTATCGACCTTTTTTCTGGTACACAAAGGTGGTGGCAAAGTTCGATTGGGAACTCTACGATCAGAAATTTATCGACTGGTGGGGCTGGTTGACGTTAAAAATATCAGATTGGTCGGGGTATTCGGATTACACCTGGCTGGATCAGAAAGTCGTGGACGGATTCGGGAAAGCGACGCGATATTTTGGTAAAGAATTACGTCTTTCACAATCGGGCGTCATCCAGAATTATATTCTTGGAGGCGTCATTGGTATCCTGTCAATATTCATCTTGTTTCAGGCATTTTAAATAAAGAAGGATTGATGAGTTTATCTGAAATTATCTTAGGTTTAGGCTAGAGGGTTTATGAGTTCACATATATTATCACTGCTGATTTTCATTCCCGCCGCAGGTGCGTTGCTGATGTTGATCGGACATCGGTTTATTTCAGGCAATGAGGCTTCCGAAGATTCCGGGAAAACTGCCGATTTTCATAAATGGATTGCTGCCGTCTTTACCGGTTTTCAGCTGCTGCTGTCGGTATGGCTATGGTTGAGTTACGTACCCAACGGCGGCATCCAATTTCAGGAACACCATGCCTGGATACAATCCTTCAATATTGAGTATTTCCTCGGCGTTGACGGATTAAGCCTGCCTCTGATCGTTCTGACTGCGCTCCTTTCTTTCATCGGGGTTGTCTCGAGCTGGAATATCAAAAAATCAGTGCTCGGATATTTTTCTCTGCTGCTCCTGCTGGATACGGCCATGATGGGTGTGTTTTGCTCCTTGGATTTCTTCCTGTTCTATGTTTTCTGGGAATTAATGCTGCTGCCCATGTATTTTCTCATCGGGATCTGGGGCGGGCCGCAGCGCATGTACGCCGCCATCAAGTTCTTTTTATATACCCTGCTGGGGTCTGTGCTGATGCTGCTGGCCATGCTGGCGCTTTATTTCTATACCGAACCGCATTCTTTCAATCTCATTGCCATGATCCAGAGCGGTGCCGCTATCCGGGATACATTCTGGGGAATGGATATACGCATGCTTATTTTTGTGGCGCTCTTCATCGGTTTTGCCATCAAGGTCCCCATCGTCCCGTTTCATACCTGGCTGCCGCTGGCACATGTTGAAGCCCCAACGGCGGTCTCTGTGATCCTGGCCGGGGTTCTCCTGAAAATGGGTACTTACGGATTACTCCGTATAAATTATCCCCTGCTGCCGGATCAGGTCTATATTTTTGCCTGGTCGATTGCGCTGCTGGGGGTGATCAATATCATCTGGGGAGCCTTGAACGCCATCGCACAAATTGACCTTAAAAAGATGGTTGCCTATTCATCGGTGAGTCACATGGGATATGTCCTGCTGGGAATGGCCGCAGTGGTGAGTACCAGCGCCGCCGGGTCGCAGGCCGGGATTAACGGAGCTGTCATGCAAATGTTCAATCACGGTACCATAACGGCCATGTTATTCCTGCTGGTGGGAGTCATTTATGAAAAAGTTCATCACCGCTATATTTTCTTCCCGAAAGATTATAAGGATCCGGAACTGGCCGGGAAACTTGCTTTTGGAGGGCTGGCAGGGCAGCTGCCGATATATTCCGGCTTTGTAGCCCTGGCGTTCTTTGCCGGGCTCGGTCTGCCGGCCTTGTCGGGGTTTATCAGTGAAGCCATGTGCTTTATTGGCGGGTTCAGTGTTTTCAGGACGCTCACCATTATCGGGACGCTGGGAATCCTGCTGAATGCGATCTATTTTCTCAGAAGTTATATGCATATCTTCCTGGGGCCGGTCAGCAATGCCTACAAAGGGCTCAAAGATATGAACGGCAGAGAACTGTTGACCATCGTTCCCCTGGCGATCATTGTCATTGCCCTGGGGGTCTATCCCAAATTGATGCTGGATGTGATCTCCCCAACGATGAACAGCCTGATTAAACTGGTTCAGAGTATGGCCATGATGGTGGGGATCAACTAAAGTGTCAAATTTCAGCAGCATCGCATTTTATCTGCCCGAACTGCTTCTGGTTCTCACCATTCTTGCGGTGATAGTGGTTGACCTGATCCCCGGATTAAAACGGTTCAATTGGATCATTGCCCTTGCGGGCATCGTGTTTACCGGCGTGTTGCTGTATGGAGACTCCGGTGTATCCGAATCCCTTTACCTGGGTACCATTGCCTCAGACCCCTTCGCATACTTTTTTAAATGGATTTTCCTCATTGCAGGCTTCTTTACAATTTTGGTTTCACGCCATACACATGCGCTCCGGGGCGCAGATTTACCCGAATATAATGCGCTTCTGCTGATAGTTGTCTTCGGGCTCTTTCTGATGGCCTCGGCCACAAATCTGGTGACCGTCTATCTCGGGATGATCGAAACCGTGAGTCTGCCATCTTATGTGCTGGCGGGAATTCTGAAAAATGACCGCAAATCCAACGAGGCCTCTCTTAAATACGTCATTTTTGGGGCTTTTTCTTCAGGGCTGATGGTCTATGGGTTCAGCTGGTTGTACGGTCTCACCGGCTCGATGAGTCTGTCCGGTATCCAGCAGGGTTTAGCCGGTGTGCAGGAACCGCTGGCCCTGTATATGGCCATTCTGCTGGTATTGGCGGGATTCGGTTACAAAATTTCCATGGTTCCTTTTCACTTCTGGACCCCCGATGTCTATGAGGGTTCTCCCACACCTATCACGGGATTTTTATCGGTGGCGCCCAAGGCCGCCGGCTTTGCCATCCTGATGCGTTTCTTCTACAGCGTCTTTACGACCAATTCGCTGACAACTATCGCAGGGGTTGACTGGCTGACACTGATCGCGCTTCTGTCTGCCGTCACCATGACATTCGGGAATCTCATTGCCCTGCAGCAGGAAAATGTAAAACGGATGCTGGCCTTTTCGAGCATCGCGCATGCCGGATATATGCTCATGGCCCTGTCAATCCTCTCTCCCGATGCCATCAAGGCGGTTATGGTTTATCTGACCATGTATCTTTTCATGAACATGGGCGCTTTTTTCATGGTTATCTTTGCCGAAAACCAGCTCAACGCCCACACCCTGGAAGACTGGAAAGGGCTTGGCAGGAAAGCACCTTTTCTGGGGGCTCTGATGGTCATCCTGATGATGTCTCTTACGGGATTACCCCCTTCGGCAGGTTTTGTCGGGAAATTATATCTTTTTGCGGTCGTCATTGCCAGTAAGAAATTCTACTGGCTGGCCATTGTGGGTGTCCTCAACAGCGTCGTCTCATTATTCTATTATTTCCGGATTGTCAAAGCCATGTGGCTGTTCAGTCCCGCCGACCCGAAACCGGTTAAAGCCGACAGTGTCATCGGTCTGAGTATTCTGTTGTTCACGATTCCTGCCTTATTGTTAGGAATCTATTGGACTCCCATAATAAATTTGATAGATAAGTCTATCGGTTTCTGATCCCCCGCTGATCTGCCGTCAATACTGCCGGGACCGGGTTCTGCCGGTGCGAGTCCCGATAGCCTTCATTCAACTAAAGGCATGATGGAAAAACAGCAAATCTCCGGTTCCCCAAACTTTCCTGTGACACAGGTTCCCGAACGAACTTCCGCAGCTCAGATTGAATCTGCTCTGGACAGTCTGATATCCGGCAAAGACCGCTGGCCCCGCCTAGGGATCCCCGAAAGAATTTCGCTGCTGGATGAGATTCACCGCGATATGAGTGCTCAAGCCCACCGATGGGTCGAGCTCAGTCGGCAAGCAAAAGGAATTCCCCCCAAAGCACAGGCCGCCGGCGAGGAGTGGATACAGGTTTCCCAGGTTTTTCGGATGCTGAGAATATTGAGGCAAAGCCTGACTCAAACCCTGCGTTTTGGTAAACCCCGGCTCCCGCGCCCACTGCGCATGACACCGGGAGGGCAGGTGACGGCACAGGTCTTCCCAGGTAATTTTATCGACAGACTGCTCTACCGGGGAATCACGGCCGAAGTGCGTATGCAGCCGGGAATCTCCATAGAGACGGTCGAAGCAGAACAGGCCTGGATTTATCGACAAACACCCGGATCGGGAGGGATCTGTCTCGTGCTGGCAGCCGGGAATATCTCTACGATTTCCGTGGTGGATTTCATGTACAAATTGTTTGTTGAGAACCAGGTGGTCATCCTGAAAACCAATCCCGTGAATGCCTATATCAATCCTGTGATTGAGGAAGGATTTCGGGCACTGATCAAACGTAACTATCTGAAAATTATCTATGGCGGTGCTGAAGAGGGTTCAATTTTATGCCGGCATTCCAAGGTTGATCGGATCCATCTCACCGGGTCCGACAAAACCTTTGAAGCCATTCTGTTCGGACCCGGTGCGGAAGGACAGCGCAGGAAATTGTCCCGCACACCCCTGCTCCAGAAACCGGTGACGGCTGAACTGGGGAATATATCGCCCATCATTGTGGTCCCCGGACCCTGGAGAGAAAAGGATTTTCATACACAGGGGGTCAAACTGGCTTCCTGGCTCACCGTCAATGCTGGATTCAACTGTTTGAGTCCCCGCCTGGTGGTTCAGCATGCAGGTTGGCAGGATCGCCACCGGCTCTCTGAAAGTATCGGTCATGTTCTGTCACAGGTGCCCATCCGTAAGGCCTATTATCCGGGGGCAGAGCAAAGGTTTGCAGAATTTCTACAGCATCACCCCGATGCCCTGAAGTTCGGAGAAGCTTCCCCGGGGTACCTTCCCTGGACCTACATTGAGGGTATTGACCCGAAAGACCGGGAGGATATCTGCTTCCGGCAGGAAGCCTTCTGCAGCCTGATGGCAGAAACCGGGCTGAAAGCCGATTCGGTGCCTGAATTTATCGACGAAGCCGTTAAATTTGTGAACGATACTGTCTGGGGTTCCCTCGTCATGAGCATTCTGGTGCATCCGGACTCGTTGAAGGATCCGGAAATCTCCGCAGCTCTGGAGCGCGCTGTGGATGGCTTGCACTATGGGACGGTCTGCATCAACCTGCGGGCGGAGTATGCCTACCTGCTCGCAGTCACTCCGTGGGGAGCCTATCCGGGACATGATGTATATGATATTCAATCCGGCACAGGAGTTGTGAATAACCTGCTCATGTTTCGTAACCCGCAGAAATCCGTCATCCGCGGTCCTTTCAATCCCTTCCCCGATCCTGTTTCGGCTACTTCGGCCAGCCTGGAGATATTTGGCAGAAGACTCGCAGGTTTCGAGAATAAACCTTCACTTTTGAAGCTGCCCGGGTTGCTGTATTCGGCGATACGGGGGTAAGCTGACGGCTGCCGGTCTAAGAGCGGTTTCCGATCCGCCGTCATTTGGAACTGCCGAAATACCCTCCCGGCCATTCCTGCCTGTGTCTGCCCCGGGATTGACCGTCATCACCGTAACAAAGTCGGAATTCATTGGCGATTTATCCAAGTTTTATATTAACTCCATCCTCCAATAGGCTTTAAATTTCAGCCCTGTTATCAGGTTGAATCAAGGACATTGTGCACCGATTCGGTACACAAGATAAACGTATCAGTTGCTCTTCTCCCGGCCATGGGTGAAGGGAAAGATTATAAATTGGTATAACCTCGTGGGAGGTCCAGGTCAAAGATGGTATGGAACTTACACGCGGGGGAACAAACCAGACCGTCTCATCCAGCAGGACGAATTTGCAGGCGGATTAAAACAGAATAGGAAAACCGGATTAATGAAACATATTCGGATCAAAAAGGGACATGATCTTCGAATTGCCGGGAGGCCGGAGAAACTCATTCAGACGGCTGGTACTCCGCGGCAATTGAAAGTTGAACCCCCGAACTTTTCCGGCATTAAGCCAAAACTTCTTGTGAAAGAAGGTGACAGCGTAAAAATTGGCACTCCGCTATTTTATGATAAACTGCATCCGAGGGTAAAATTTACATCTCCGGGAGGCGGTGTTATTGCGGGGATCAAATTTGGCGAAAGACGGCGTATTGAGGAGATAGTCATTGAGCTGTCAGCAAACGAAGCAGCCGCAGAATTCGGCGTCAATGACAGCAGTGCCCTGTCGGCGGACGAAATTAAAACACAATTACTCGAATCCGGACTCTGGCCGGTGATCCGGCAGAGACCTTTTTCCAGGATAGCCGATCCGGAAACCGAACCCAAAGCAATCTTTATTTCTGCCAGGCCAACAGCCCCCTTTGCACCCGATATAGAATTTCTGCTGGGAGAAAACTCAGAAGGATTTCAAGCCGGGCTTGATATACTGGCAAAACTCACTGCCGGAAAAGTAAATCTGGTCATTCCTGAAAATACGAAAACTCAGTGTCTCGCCAAAGCTGACAATGTTGAGCTGTACACGATTTCCGGTCCCCATCCGGCAGGTAATGTGGGCATTCAAATTCACCATATTGACCCCATCAGACCGGGTGAGATCATTTGGTATGTGAGTGTGCAGGATGTCATGGCCATCGGCAGGCTGTTCACGAAAGGGCAGCTGTCTGTGGAGAAAGTGGTCTGTCTGGGCGGGTCCGCCCTGTCGAAAAATCACTATCTGAAAATCCGTCGGGGGATGCTGATGAAAGATATTCTGAAAAACAATGAAATTGCCGGTGAAGCCCGTATGATTTCAGGTGATGTGTTGACAGGCAGGAAAACAAGTCTGGAGAATTGTGTGGGCTTTTACGATGAGATTATTTCGGTTATTCCCGAAGGCCGGGAGCGGAAGCTTCTGGGTTGGATGAGACCGGGCTGGGATGTCTATTCACTCACCAATGCATTCTTTTCCCGTTTGCGCCCCAAGGAGGATATGGTGCTGACCACGAACCGTAATGGCGGCGTGAGAGCCATTGTGCCTTTTGGTAACTGGGAATCGGTTCTGCCCATGGAAATACTCCCCACCTACCTCATCAAAAGCATATTGGCCAGGGATATCGACGATATGGAAAAGCTGGGAATTTACGAATGTGATCCCGAAGATTTTGCCCTTTGTGCCTTTGCCTGTACTTCTAAGCAGGAAGTCTCAGAAATCGTTAGGGAAGGTCTTGAATATATCGAGACGGAGGGTTAAGATGAGAAAATTCATGCAGAAACTCGAGCGTCATTTTACAGGGGATGGAAAACTCCAGAAGTACTATGCCGTTTATGAGATGGTGGATCATTTCCTGTATACAGGCGATGAGGTAACGGAGCAGGGGCCTCATGTTCGAGATGGTATCGATTTAAAGCGGGCCATGGTGCTGGTGGTGATAGCCCTCCTGCCGGCCCTGTTCTTTGGTATGTTCAATGTGGGTTATCAGCAGGATGCAACCCGGAGTGTGACCGCGAATTTTCTGGTAGGCCTGCGCTATGTCCTTCCCATCATCGTCGTCTCCTATGCCGTGGGTGGGTTTTGGGAAGTTCTGTTCGCCATCGTACGAAAACATGAAGTGAACGAGGGATTTCTTGTAACCGGCTTGCTGATCCCCATGATCGTACCGCCCACGATTCCCCTGTGGATGGTGGCTGTGGCCACCAGTTTTGGGGTAGTCATCGGTAAAGAGATTTTTGGCGGGACGGGATTCAACATTTTTAATCCGGCACTGGTTGCCAGAGCTTTTCTGTTTTTCGCCTATCCCGGGGCCATTTCCGGTGATAAAGTCTGGACTGTTGTGGATGGTGTATCCAAGGCAACACCCCTGGCG